>JAAFJZ010000381.1 GCA_013298205.1 Cytophagales bacterium | reverse complement strand
AAGAGCAAGTACTCTATTTTTTTTAGTTTTTCTATTCTGGCTTTGGCTTCGGCATCATATTGAAAAACAATTTTATCCATCATTTGCAGGAAAATCTTCTCATTTTCGAGCATTTTTGCCAATGAGGGCTCTGTTTTTACGGTATTTTGAGCAGAATTATGTTCTATTTCATCTCTTATGATACCTGCATTGGATATAATGATGCTAAAAATGGGGTCAATTTTGGTAAACATACTATCTATAATGTGGCTGTTTTTTACAGGAATGGTGGTTTCTAATTGTAAAACACCAGATTTTAACCCTTTATGACATTTGCTCCAAAGCTCTATAATGCTATTTATATCTTGCGCATAATGCAGAGAATCAGATTGATAGATATTATTGTGGGTTAGCAAAATAGCAGTTTTGCACAGTTTTTGACTGAGCATTCTTTGTCTGCCGGCTATATTGACCACTCTTGCATCGTTTTGCTGCTCAGAAATGGAAATTTGTACTAAAATTTGGCTTATAATTAAAAATATAGCCACTCCACTTAAAGCTAGTATATATAACCGAACCAATTTTCGTGATAAATCTTTTTGTGAGCCAGTTTTTTCCATCTTTTCTAGAGTATATATATTTAATATGGTATATTTTATTTAAACTCTATTAATTTAAACGAAATTAAGTCATAAAATTAATAATTTATAAAAGTAGCTCTAATTATTGAGGCTATTTTTATAAAAATATCACTTTTTTTAAATACTACTTAAAAAAATATGGTAGTTAATACTTATTTTCATTTTTAGCTTTAGTTTCAACCTATTTTATCCTATTTTTAAAAATAACTTCTTTTTTTTGAATATATTTTGGTTAAAAACATAGTATTTTTCAAATATAGCTTATAATTTAAACCATTTTTTAGAAAAAAGCATAAAAAATATTGAAAATAAGTAAAAAATATGAGTTAAAAATTTTGAGTATTAATACTTATTATTTAGGTTTGCACATCAATTAATCTAAAAACTAAAAAACACATTACATTTTAAAGCTCAAATGCTCTAAATTTATAGAGATTACCTAAAAACAAGTTTAAAAATTAACCTAAAATCCAAAAAAATGAAAAAAAACTACAAAATTAAGCTTTATGCTTTCGCTTTCATGAGTATGATTGCTCATTTCAGTTCAAATGCACAGTTTGTGCCCAATCAGCCTGTTTTGCAATTGCCAGGTATTCCATTATGGACTATCAATGCCCAAGTAAGACCTCGTGGTGAGTTTAGACATGGATTAGGTAATCCTGTAAAAGCCTTAGACGAACCAAGTGCATTTGTTTCACAACGTACCAATTTAAACTTAGGCTTCCGTTGGGATAAAATGACTTTCAATATGGATATTCGTGATGTGCGTGTTTGGGGTCAAGATGCAGCAAGTATCAATAATGCAGATGGGAATAAAACTTTTCTTCACCAAGCTTGGGGAGAGTTTATTCTAGCTACAACTGCAGATACAAACTGTAAATTGAAAATTGATAACCTTTCATTAAAGCTAGGTCGTCAAGAAATTGCTTATGACGATGCACGTTTGTTGGGTAATTTAGATTGGTTACAACAAGGTAGAAGACATGATGCCGCTATTTTGAAGTTCTTACACAAAGGATATCAAATTGATGCAGGTTTTGCTTTTAACCAAAATACAGATGCTTTTAATCCTGGAAAAACTGGAGTACAATACAATCCTTCTAACGGTGTAGGTCCAGGACCTAGTACAAACGGTATGACTCAACAATACAAAATGATGCAGTACATATATGCTGCTAGAAGATTTGATCAAACGAGAGTTTCTTTATTGTTCTTTAAAGATGACTTCCAAGCTTTTGATTTAATAAACTCCACTACTCCAGGAGCGACAACAGGTAACGTTTACAGACCTCATAATGATGTAGTAAGTCGTTTTACTTTTGGCGGGCAGGCTTCTACTCAAATCGGTAATGCTTCTGAAGGGGTAAGAATTCAATTAAATGGTGGTGCTTATGGTCAATTTGGCACGAATCCTACTGTACAAAGCAAAACCATTACAAATGGAAGAGATGTTACTACTGATATAACCAAAAGTCTTCAAAATATCAATGCATTTCATGCTTTTATCTATGGTACAGCTAAAGTAGGAAAATGGAGCATTGGACCTGGTTATGAAATGTTATCTGGTAATGATGCTGCTGTAACTGTAGCTGCAAATGGTTCAATAAGTACAACTGCAGCTGGTTCTCAAAATAATAGATTTGATCCACTTTATGGCACGCCACACAGATGGTGGGGATTTATGGATTATTTCTATGTAGGTACTGGCTCTCCTGTAGGTGGCTTACAAGATTTGTATTTAAGAACCCGTTATGATGCCAAAAACTTATTCATTACCCTTGACATTCACCAATTTATGACACAAGGTATGATGGATATTAAATACAGAAATTTGCAAAAAACACCGACTGATTTGAGTTTTAGAAGTTTAGGTTCTGATTTAGGTCAAGAAATTGATTTAGTTGTAAACTATCAAGCCAATACATTTACAAATATCGAAGCAGGTTATAGCTGCTATTTCAGCACAGACGCACTAATGGCTTCTAAAGGTTTCAGAATAGATGATAGAAATCCTGTAAACCAATGGACTTATGTACAAGTAAATTTCCGTCCAGATTTCTTATACCAAAAACCAGTAGCCATTAAAAATTAAGTAGAATATAATCAATATAAACCAATCAATTATACAATTATGAAAAAAATATCATTCTTCCACAAACTACTAGCATCGGTAACCATACTGATGCTGGTAACTGGGTTATCGTTTGCCCAAACAATCAAATTAGGCTTCATTCCACTCACCGATTGCGCTCCCTTAGTAGTAGCAAAAGAAAAAGGTTTCTTTAAAAAATATGGTGTAGATGTAGTGTTGAGCAAAGAAGCTTCTTGGGCAAATGTAAGAGATAAAATCCTTACAGGCGAACTAGATGGCGCACATTGCTTATTTGGAATGCCGTTTTCGGTTTACACAGGTGTAGGTGGAAAAGAAGGTTCTGAAATGAAAATCGCTATGGTTCTTAGCAATAATGGTCAAGGGATTACCTTAACTAAGGAGCTTTGTGGAATCGTAGGTAGTAAAACCTACACCAAAGTACCTGAAGGAGTAAAAACTTTACAATCTAAAAAAGATGTAACTTTTGCTATGACTTTCCCAGGCGGTACACATGATATGTGGTTGAGGGTGTGGCTTGCTTATACGGGTGTAAAT
>JAAFJZ010000380.1 GCA_013298205.1 Cytophagales bacterium | reverse complement strand
ATACGAGAAAGGCAAAATGCCAAAACGAAGTACACTGCAATCAAAGCCAAAAATGCAAGCGTAATTTTCAGTACATATTTCAACGCTATTTTCATGCTTCTACATTGACTAAATCTATTTTTTGTAGTACCAAAATCGCTTTTTCTATCGTTTTTATATTTTCTACAATGAAAAAAAGCTGGGTTTTGATTTCTTTCAATCTTGATGCTTCTGGGTGTTTTTTTACATAGCTGAGTATAGATTCAAAAGCATCAGACTGGAAGTAATCTTGGTGTGCATTGCTTACAAATTGCGCTCGAAGTACATTGTTTTTCAAGCTAATCTTCTCAAAACCTATTTTTTGCGCAAGCCATCTTAGCCTAATACTCAAAAACAAATCATTCAATTCCAAAGCTGGTTTTCCAAATCTATCTGTAATTGAGGTAATTAGCGTTTGCAATTGCTCTTCGTTTTGTAAATTATCTAGTTCAGTGTATAGAGCGAGTCTTTCGGTAATACTTGAAATATAGCTATCAGGTATCACGACTGCCAAATCGGTTTCAAGGGTGCAATCTTTTACTTTTATGTTTTGAATAGGATGAGGTGTAGTTTCAAAAAGCTGTTTGAAATCTTCTTCCTTGAGTTCTTGAATGGCTTCATTAAGAATATTGTGGTACATTTCAAAACCCAAATCGCTCACAAAACCACTTTGCTCCCCGCCCAAAATATTTCCTGCACCACGAATGTCCAAATCTCGCATCGCTACTTTAAATCCATCTCCAAGTTCAGAAAATTCTTCCAAAGTTTGCATTCTTCTTCGGGCATCTGCACTCAAAACATTCATCGGTTGTGTAAGCAAATAGCAATAAGCTTTTTTGTTTGATCGCCCTACTCTGCCACGCATTTGGTGCAAATCTGACAAACCAAACATGTGCGCATGGTTGATGATGATTGTGTTTACATTCGGAATATCAAGCCCAGACTCAATAATATTGGTAGAAATGAGTATGTCATATTCATTGTCAATGAATTTTATCATAATTTCCTCCAACTTTTCTCCATCCATTTGCCCATGCGCAGTGCAAATTTTGGCATCAGGCACCAATCTATAAATCGTATCGGCTATTGACATCAAATCATTTACCCGGTTGTGTACAAAGAAAACCTGACCACCACGTTTCATTTCATTACGAATGGCATCTCTGATTAAAGTTTCGTCATAAATATTTACCACAGTCGTAACAGGCTGTCTATTAGGTGGTGGCGTATTGATAACGGAGAAATCTCTTGCGCCTAAAAGCGAAAATTGCAAGGTACGAGGTATAGGCGTAGCTGTAAGTGTGAGCGTATCTACATTGATTTTGATTTCTTTTAATTTCTCTTTTATCGTTACCCCAAACTTTTGCTCTTCATCTATAATAAGCAAACCCAAATCTTTGAATTTTACTTCCTTACTTACCAACTTGTGCGTGCCTATAACCACATCTATTTTGCCTTCAGCTAGTTTTTTGCAGATTTCTTTTACCTGATTTGCGGTTCTGAAACGGCTGATGTATTCTACTTTTACTGGAAAACGAGCGAATCTTTCTTTGAAAGTTTTGTAATGTTGAAATGCCAAAATCGTGGTTGGAACGAGTACTGCCACTTGTTTGCTATCACATACAGCTTTAAAAGTAGCTCGAATCGCCACTTCAGTTTTTCCAAAACCTACATCACCACACACCAACCTGTCCATAGATTGGGGCAATTCCATATCATTTTTTACGTCTTGCGTAGCTTTGGCTTGATCAGGTGTATCTTCATACAAAAAAGAAGTTTCGAGTTCTGCCTGCATATAATTGTCTGCACTAAATGCAAAACCTGGAGCCGCTTTTCGCTTGGCATAAAGAGCGATTAGTTCCTTGGCTATATCTTTTACTTTTTTCTTTACCGTTTTCTTTTTTTGCTCCCATTCTTCGCTTCCCAACTTGCTCAGACGGGGTGCTAAACCATCTTTTCCGCTATATTTTGAAATTTTGTGCAAAGAGTGAATGCTCACCAAAAGAATGTCATCATCTTTAAAAACCAAACGAATGGCTTCTTGCACTTTGGAATTGGTTTCTATTTTTTCTAAGCCAATAAATTTGGCTATACCATAGTCTTCATGGCTTACATAATCGCCTCTTTGTAGGTTTTTGAGCTCACGTAGGGTGATGGCTTTGGATTTTGAGGTAAAAGTTTTGCCCCTTGGTTTGTGAAAACGCTCAAAAATTTCATGGTCTGTAAAGCAACAAATTTTTAAATTTGAATCTGTAAAACCTGCCCTAAGCGAGAAATTTAAGGTTTTAATGTGCAAGGAAGAATCAAGTTCTTCCAATATTAATTCTAGTCGATCAAGTTGTTTTACCGAATCTGATGCCAAAAAACATTCATATCCACGGCTTTTGAGCTGGTGAAGATGTTCTGTAAGAAGGTTAAAATCTTTTTGAAAAGTAGGCTGAATTTGGGTTTCTACCAGAAAATTTTTTGCTGTTTCTGGGCGAGCTTGTACGCCAAACTCAATGTTTTTGAATTTATCAATTAAGGCAAAAAAGGATTCTTCTTTTTCAAAAAGCTCTTCTGGAGGGAGCATTTTTATGGTTTGGGTTTGTGAAAATGCCTTTTGCGCACGCTCAAATTGCGTTCTGATTACCTCTGTCAAAACTTTAAAATCTTTGATAAACAATAGTGCCGTTTCATCAAAAAAATCAATAAACGATTCACGACTCGTTACCAATTCTTGGTTTTGTATATTGGGCAAAATCGAAAACTGCTCAATATGGGTAATAGAAAGTTGGGTGTTAGGGTTAAAAGTTCTGATGCTTTCGATATCGTTTCCGAAAAGTTCTATTCTATACGGACTTTCATTGGCGTAAGAAAAAACATCTATTATGCCCCCTCTTATAGAATATTGCCCCGCTTCGAACACAAAATCGGTTTTCTCGTATTCAAAAGAAGCCAATACCTCACCTAAAAAATTTATATCAAGCTTATCGGTTTTTTTGATTTTATATGAGTTTTCAGAAAGCCATCTTTTGGTAATTACTTTTTCCGAAATCGCTTCAGGAAATGATACCACCCAATGAATTGTACCTTTCTTATCTGCACTTAATTTGTTTAAAACCTCTGCACGTGTAAGCACGTTGGCATTGTCTATCTCTTCATATTGGTAAGGTTTTTTGTAGGATGCAGGATAAAACCAAACCTCTCTGCCAAAAAAAGACTCTAAATCATTTTGAAAAAATTGTGCTGAGTCTCTATCATTGAGTACA
>JAAFJZ010000379.1 GCA_013298205.1 Cytophagales bacterium | reverse complement strand
GACCATTTAGTTGGCGGATTTGCACGCTATTCTACAGATGTGGAATGGTTTGCCCCACATTTTGAAAAAATGCTTTATGACAACGCTCAGCTTTTAAGTTTGTATGCCGAAGCTTACACCATTAAGCCTTCTGAAATGCTAAAAGATGCTGTTTTTCAAACCATCAATTTCATTAAGAATGAAATGACTTCACATGAAAATGCGTTTTATTCAGCTCAAGATGCAGATAGCGAAGGAATAGAAGGCGAATATTATGTTTGGAAATACACACCATTTAAAGAAACAGTCGAAAATAAAGATTTTGAAATTTTAAGTAATTATTTCCAGCTTTCTGAAGAAGGGAATTGGGAACATGGCAAAAACATTTTACATAGAAATACTTCTGATATAGATTTTGCCAAACAAAATAATTTGTCGTTTACAGAATGGATTGAAATTAAAGATAAGAATATCGCAAAACTCAAGCTCGCTAGAGACAAAAGAATAAAACCTGGTTTGGACGATAAAATCATTGTTTCTTGGAACAGCATGACGACCAAAGGTTTGTTAATGGCATACCGCACGTGGCAAAATAATGATTTTCTCGCCTTAGCAGAAAAAAATGCCAATTTTATCGTAAGCAAAATGACATTGCCTAACCAGCAACTTTGGCACACTTATAAAAATGGCAAGGCTCATATAATCGCTTTTTTAGATGATTATGCCCACACGATTGATGCCTTTATTGCACTTTATGAATGCACTTTGGAAGAAAAATGGCTAAACTATGCACTCAAATATTATGAATATGTAAGCCAAAATTTTAAAGATGAAGCCGAGCCCATGTTTTTTTATACCGATAAAAAAGCAGAAGCTTTGATAGCAAGAAAGAAAGAAATCATGGATAATGTAATTCCAAGTTCAAATGCCATTTTGGCTTCTTGTATGCTTAAATTGGCTTATTATTATGACAAACTCGAATTGGAAAAAGAAGCCAAAAAAATGACGAAAATGATGCACAAAATTATAGATGGAGACACCTATTTTTGTGCAAAATGGGCTAGTTTGGCTTTAGAAGCAGAACAAAAATCATGGTCGATAAGCATTGTAGGAGAAAATGCAAATATAGTTTTGAAAGAAATTATGCCCTTATTCCCTCACCAGAGTTTATTTTCTGGCTATAAAGACAAAACAAGCTTACCGATTTTGATTGATAAACCTGTAAAAAGCAATGAAACTTTGATTTATGCTTGTTTTGGCAAAACCTGTTTTGCGCCTATTTCAAACATTTCAGCATTAAAAGACTTGATAAACAATAAATCTAATGAAATATAGCGTAGAATTAACAGTAAAAACGGAAGAAACTTGGATTCACGTTGTTTTAGACGATTTCACTTCCTTTATTCAAGATCATGCCGATTGTGAAAGAAAGGCTTCCGGCACTTCTATGAGTCTTGTGGCAAAATATCCCGATAGAATTAAAATTATTCCAGCTTTGATAGAAACAGCCGTAGAAGAGCTAGAGCATTTTAGGGATGTATATGCCATTATGGAAAGCAAAAATATTCCTTTACGACATGAAATTAAAGAAGATTTGTATATCAAGGAGCTTCTGGGTTTTTGTCGCACGGGCAAAGATGAACGCTTTTTGGACAGATTGCTTTTTGCTTCTGTAGTAGAATGCAGGGGGGCAGAACGTTTTAAATTGGTTTATGAAAACCATTCTGACCCAGAAATAAAAAAATTTTACCATCGTTTATGGGCCTCAGAAGCGGGTCATGCCAATTTATTTCCCAAACTAGCTATGCATTATTTTGATGAAAAAACTGTTTTTTCTCGCCTAGCAGAAATTAATGAATTTGAAGGGGAAATTGTCAAAAAAATGCCTTTTAGGGCAGCGTTGCATTAGTTAAAGTTTAAATTTTATTCAAATATTTTTAATCTAATTCAAAAAATGATTTTTATTGAACATTGTCTAAATAATCAGCTCTACGTTTATTCAGTTTTAAATCTTTTAATATGGTAGATTTTACATTCAAATCTATAGTATACATTTGGTTGGGGCCAAAAGGTATCCACATAATATTAAGCTGCCAGCAGTGCAAATCTCTAAAAATATTAAAAGTTGTGTAAGAAAACTCCCCTTTTACAATATCAAAATTAGATGTAAAAGCCACTTTCCATTTGTCTGTAAGCCTTAAATCGCCACCAAACTGCATAGTTTGAATTACATTTTCTTTTTGAAAACCAATTTTATTGTAATTTAAGGTGTACATTGTACGAAAAGTCCAAGGCAATTTGAAGTCCACGTAACGATCGGGGTACATTTTGGCTAACTTACTCATTTCTTTTTCAGCATCCGATTGGGCTTTTTGTGTAGCTGCTGGCTTAAACATTTCAGGATTTAATGTTAGATTCAAATTAAAATTAGCATTTACTAAATTGCCAAAACTACCTGTAAACTTTGTTAAATCAATTTTAGAGGCTTCCAATTGTTTCATTCTTTTTTGTACAACCACTCCTCTTCTGGTCAAAGAATCAAATCGATAAGAGTAAGGGTCTATTGAACCATTGAAAGAGAAATTTATCATGTTTTTAAATAAATTTGTTCTGGCACTTATTATAATATTGGAAAGGTTGAAGCTATCAGCCAAAAGGTTGTAACTGCCTGATATTCCTATACTTTCAAATAACGAAACCTTAGCAAATTTTTTCACAGTATCGGTTTTACTTTTTACTTTCATTTCAAAAGTATTACTCAAACTATAATTAATATTTCCTTGTGCACCTCTAGGAGCTGAACCCATCATATAGCCATTATAACGACTAAAGACTTGCATTCTGTTGCTACTATCTCTAAAAGTTGTAAAGCTTCCATATTGGGCTTCAGAAAAATCAGGTTGATATGATACACCAATTGTTGGAATCAATTGATGCCTAATGGCTTCTATGCCTAATCTTTTGATATAAAAAGTGCCATAAATACGGGTCGTTACACTTGCATTTGTATTGTACCAATAGCTTCTAGAAAATTGATTTAAAGTGTCAACGGGTCTGAAACCATTTTTGCCTCTCGAGCCACTCAACGACCATTCTAACTGATTGGGATACCAAACTTCGTTATAACTTAAGCTAGGATTAAAGTTGAAGTATTTAAAAAACCGCATTGTAGTTCCTATTGGAACCCTGTGTACCATGCCATAAGTAGCAGTTCGGCTTATTTTGCTAAATGGCGTAGCAAATAAACTTAAAGTGTCTTTACTTTCACCAGAAAATCGAGTTGCTTCAATGTTATCCTACCT
>JAAFJZ010000038.1 GCA_013298205.1 Cytophagales bacterium | reverse complement strand
GTGGCTTGGAATTTTTACATAGGTGGCTACCAACCAGCCCAAAAATGGCTCAAAGACAGAAAGGAAAGAACACTTGATTTTGACGATATTTTGCATTATCAAAAAATAATAGTGGCACTTACTGAAACAGATAGATTGATGAAGGAGATAGATAAAATTGAGATTGAGTAAGCATATTACGACATATGGATTTCAAGAATTTAGATGAATATTATAACTACCTCGAAAACGATACTAATTCAGATTATTTAGACAATCGAGAATATATTATTAAATTAAGGAACATTTCAGAAGACGAAAAGATTAAAAAATTGCTGTCGTATGAATTATTTTTTTCTGACTTTTCAATAGTTGAAGGAAAACAAATTCCTTTCTGTCAATTAGACTTAAATATATATCCCAATTTAGAATTATTTGACGATAATTTTGATTACATCAAAACACGAGCAAATAGCGTAAAAAATCAAAAGTATAAAGCGAAATACTATCATTTACTTTGGTTAAGTCCACGAAAACATATTGACTTTGCAAAACAAGCAATTGAAAGTTATTTGTTGCTTCTACAAAATACTTCTTTTACTGAAGATGAGAATTTACAATGTTATTCGTTTGGAAATTATTACAAGAATCTTTTTGTACTCTGTCAAACTGTAAATTACAAAAAAGATGAAGTTATTCAATATTTTGTGTCCCTTTTAGAAAGTGATAAACTAAATGATTTTACCAAATATTCGTTGATGGAATTTATAGTTGAACACGGTAAAAAAATAAATTCTTCGATAACACAAATATTTTTCGATTATTCAAAGAAAATACTTGAAAAATTAGATTCAAGTGTTTTAGAAAGCTATTTAAAACTACTTGTAATTCTAAGTCAAAAACTTGAATTACCTACTAATGAATTTCACGAAAAATTAGGAGACTATCATATTTTACAACTCAAAACAGAAAAAATTCAAGGTTTTATTGCCCATCGTTACTATACAAATGCATTAGAAGAATACAAAAAAGCAAACAACAAAGAAAAGATTGAGCAAACTGCGGTTTTATTGGAACAAGCAAAAAAGACTATTGACCTTAAAAAAGTTTTTTTTGAGGTGAAAAACGAAAAAATTAATGAAGCCTCAAATATATGGTGGGATTTTACAAAGAAAAAAATCGACTATCTAATGAAAAACGGAAATGATAAAGAAATCTACGAGTATCTTATTTTGGAGCAATTGTTTCCTAAAGCAGATGTACTAAGAGAAGAAATTAGACCAGTTATGCTCGATTTAGTTTATATTATAACATTTGACATCAATAAAAACGTCAGTAAAAATAAATCAGGAGTAATCAATCCTTATTCAGTATATATAAATAATTTTTCTATTAATCATATTGGACTTGTGTTTTTAAAAGGAATTAAAAGTGGTAAAATTTCTTTTGAAAGTTTAATTGAGTATTTAAAAAATAATTCTTGGTACGGACAGGATTTTACTTATTTGGATACAAACAGCGAACCCCAAGGTTTTAATTGGATTGAATTACTGTCTCCATCTTTACAAAGTTTTTTCGTTCAAACAGAAATTGACATTAAAACGAACAGCCATAATCAACAAGGCTACATTTTGGCAATAGATAGTTTGGTTTTGAAATTTGAAGGTTTATTGCGTGAATTTTCAAGAAAGATTGGTGCTCAAACAATAGAAATAAAAGAAAACAGCACAGAGGAAAGAATTAAATTTGACAAATTATTGGATAACGAAAAGCTAAGGGCATTGATTCCAGAGGACGACATAGCTTTTTTCAAATTTCTATTTATGTCTGACGGTATGAATTTAAGAAACAACATTGCACACTGTTTTTTTACGACTAAAAATTACACATCTACAATTATGCTTTTACTAATTGTTGCTTTATTAAGGCTAGGCAATTATAAAATTTGTAGTAACTAACAGCATAAAATGAAAAATGAAATTTTGTTGTATCATTCCGATGATTTGCTAGAAAGAATTGAAGTGCGATTAAATGAAGATACTGTTTGGCTAAATAGACAACAAATTGCCTTGTTGTTTGGACGAGATTTAAAAACTATTGGCAAACATATCAACAATGTTTTTGCAGAAGGAGAATTACAAAAAATAGCAACTGTCGCAAATTTTGCGACACTTCAAACCGAAGGAAATAGAAAGGTAGAAAGACAAATTGAGTGTTATAATTTGGACGTGATAATTTCTGTGGGCTACAGAGTAAAATCAAAACAAGGTACACAGTTTAGAATTTGGGCAACCAATGTTTTGAGGGATTATTTACTAAAAGGATATGCCTTAAACCAAAGAATCAATAGGGTAGAAAATCAGGTTGAAAATCTTACTGAAAAAGTAGAAGCAATTTCATTGCAAATTCAATCTGCACAATTGCCAAAACAAGGCGTATTTTTTGAAGGCGAAGTGTTTGATGCCTACGAGCTAACTTCAAAAATGATTCGTTCTGCAAAAAAGAGTATTGTTTTGATAGACAATTACATCAACGAAAGTACACTCATTCATCTATCTAAGAAAAACAAACAGGTTACCACGCAATTGCTTACTAAAAACATAACACAACAACTCATTTTAGATGTTAAAAAAGCAAACGAGCAGTATGGCAATTTTGAAATACAAGAATTTGAAAAAAGCCATGACCGTTTTTTAATCATAGACAAAAATGAAGTTTACCATTTGGGTGCATCGCTCAAAGATTTAGGGAAAAAGTGGTTTGCTTTTACCAAAATGGATAAATCATCGGTCGAAAATATTTTAAAAGCAATTGAAAAATAATTATGGCAAAAAAAGAAGACACCACCCTAGCCCAAGTATTCCATTCTGACCTCTTTGGCAAACGAGAAGCCAAATACGAGTTTTTGAATAATAACTCTTTGAAAACAATTGCTTGGAATACATTAGAAGCCTCAGCTCCCAACCATTTTTTTGTAAATAAAAATTTCGATGTACAAACAATTTACGACAAAGGGTTTAAGGTAAATGAACTTTTTCCTTTAAATAATGTGGGGATTGTGACTTCAAAAGATGCTATTTTAATAAATGACAATAAGGAAAGCCTGATAAAAAACGTATCTGAGTACTATTCTATTAGACCTAATGCATCACTAATTAAAAGAATTTCATATCGTCCCTTTGATGAAAAATTTGTTTACTATGATGTGAAAATAATTGAAAGAGCAAGAGAAAAGCTAATGAAACATATGTTTTCAAAGGATAATATAGCATTTGTAACAGTTAATAGACAACCGCTTTCTAATCCAACTACATATTACTTTCTGTCGAAGTCAATTATTACAAACGGTTTTATAAGGTCAGATAGTGTAAGTATAGATAATTTAATGCCCCTCTACCTATACCCCGAAACAACCGACCAACAAACACTAGACCAAAAAAACGAAAGAACACCAAACCTAAACGCAGAAATAATATGGCAAATAGCTGAAAAATTAGGTTTGATTTTTACCAACGAAAAAGAAACCACCAAAGATACTTTTGCCCCAATCGACATTTTAGATTACATCTATGCCGTTTTACACAGCCCAACTTACAGAGAAAAGTATAAAGAGTTTTTGAAAATAGATTTTCCTAGAGTGCCGTATCCAAAAGGTAGAGACACACGGCAGTGTGCCTCCACCTTTTGGCAATTGGTAAAATTAGGCGGAGAAATCAGGCAAATACATTTATTAGAAAGCCCTATCGTAGAAAAATACATTACGCAATATCCCGAAGACGGAAACAACGTAGTAACAAAACCAACATATCAAAACGGCAGGGTTTACATAAACGAAACTCAATATTTTGATAATGTGCCCGACATTGCTTGGGACTTTTACATTGGTGGTTATCAACCAGCTCAAAAATGGCTCAAAGACAGAAAGGAAAGGGCTCTTGAATTTGACGATATTTTACATTATCAAAAAATCATTGTGGCACTTTCAGAAACAGATAGAATTATGAAAGAGATTGATAAAATTGAGATTGAATAAGTGTTTTATGTTTTAATTTACAAAAAAATAAGCCATGCAATTCATTCAAGAAATAAAGGATATTCTGAGCCAAGCTAGGCAAAAAACCTACCAAGCAATAAATAGCACAATGGTAGAAGCCTATTGGAACATAGGAAAACGTATTGTAGAAGAAGAGCAAAATGGACAGCAAAGAGCCGAATATGGAAAAGAAATAATTAAGAAAGTTTCAGAAGAGCTTGCAGCTGAATTTGGCAAAGGTTTTTCTGAACGGAATATTAGAAAATATAGGCAGTTTTATCAAACATTTCCTGAGTTAAAGAATTGGTCGACAGTGTCGACCAAATTACAATGGTCTCATTTTGAATTAATTATGAGGGTTTCTAACCCAGAGGCAAGAACTTATTACCTTACCGAAGCTGCTGAGCAAGCCTGGAGTGTACGTACTTTAGACAGAAATATTAGTACTCTGTATTACCAACGCTTGCTATCTAGCCAAAATAAAGAAATAATAGCCACCGAAATGCAGCAAAATACAGCAGATTTACAAAATAATACTTTCGATTTTATTAAAAACCCAGCAGTTTTAGAGTTTTTAAACCTACCTACAAATTATAGCTATACAGAAGCCGAACTAGAAAAAGCTTTGATTGATAACCTACAAAAATTTATATTGGAACTAGGCAAAGGTTTTGCTTTTGTGGCAAGGCAACAACATATAAAAACAGAAACAGAAGATTTTTATATAGACCTAGTGTTTTATAATTACTTGCTTAAATGTTTTGTAATTATAGAATTAAAAACCACTAAAATAAAGCATCAAGATATTGGACAATTGGATATGTATGTAAGAATGTACAACGACCTAAAAAAGCCAAAAGAAGACAACCCCACCATTGGCATATTGCTATGTACCGAAACAGATAGCACCATAGCAAAATACTCGGTATTAAAAGATAATCAGCAGTTATTTGCCACAAAATACATGGCTTATTTGCCCACCGAGCAAGAGTTGATAAATGAAATAGAACACCAAAAAATGTTACTCAAACTACACAAACATGAGTAACAATAAATTGGCTCAAGTTTTTCATTTTGACCTTTATAGAAAACGAGAATACAAATACGATTTTATTAGCCCTACCTAAATTGCAAAATAGTGGTGCAAAGAAAATACCCCTTCTACTTCACCTGACTTATTTATAAAGCAAATGGCATCATTTTCTACTTTCATTATGCATGGACAAAATATTCTGCCATGTGAGTTGCTTATAAAAGGTACATCTCCAAATTGGTCGTCTTCATTTGGATTTATTTTCCAAATTGTAAATGATTGATATTTTTCCGTAGTCATAGTTAATTAATTTTTGATTTAATTATAAGTTTAAAACTTAATCTTAGTTGCAAACCTATCCTAATAATCGTTTTGATTTTAAGTAATTCTTTGTGAAATAATCTATCTAATTATCATACAAATCAAACTTACATTTCATCTAAATCATCATTTTCTGATTCATTATTTTCATATAGATTGTTCATTTCGGCAAGTTCCAATTGATCTACTAGCATATTTCTAATATATGGAATATTCAATTTATATAAATCTAGTGCAACGTCAATGTCAATTCCTTTAAGAACAATTGTTGAAACTTTACAGTACTCATTAAAAAGAACGAGAAAATTTTTTTTCATTTTTCTTATTTCAGAATTCTTTCCTAGTAAAGGGAACCAATTATCTACTGTAAATTCTTTTAAATAATATACTTCATTATTTTTATCATCAACCTCGATTAAACAACATATCCAATCTGACTTAGACACCAAAAGAGGATAAAAACGAGGACAATCAAATGAAATTTCCATTGGCAATGAAGGTTGAAACATGGGTTGAATATTTGAAAGCATTGATAACGCATCCTTAACACATCTATATATTTCAGCATGTTCATATAACAACACTGAAAGTAATAATTCAAAATTGATATTCAAAAATAAAAATTCTAAATAGCCTTGATTGAAATAGGAAATTTCTAATTGAATTAAATTTTCATCAATTAGAGTAAAGGATTTAATAAAAGGTCTACTGACTAATATATGATTTTCCATTTTTTATTATAAATTTATTGATGCTAAAAGAGCAAAAAAAAATCAACTTTTTTTTAGTAATTTTTTTGTAAAGTTTTGGTAATTTTTTTTAGAAATATTGTTCCATTAAGCAAGACTGCATCCGAACAAATTGAAGCTATTAGAATTTGAGGACGAGAAAGAGCAGTTCATGCATCTGGTGTTTTGTGGGGCGCTTCAAATGCATTATACTCATAAACAGGCGAAAGCAAATCACAATAAACATAACTCATAAAAAAGCTTGTAGAAATAAAACTTTGAATAAACCAAAACTTCGTAAAAAAATGGTTTTGGTTAATTCAAAATCCTCAATCTTATTGCTTGATTCAGTGATTGTTAAAGTTAAAAAAAAGGATGTTTAGTGTTCATTTTCCAAATCAAGAATTTTTATTCATTTTTTATAACTTAGCTATTCAAGTTTTTGTAAAATAAGTTAAGGAAATTTATTGGGAATGTAATTAATTTACAAAGAAAATGATTTAGAAAAAAGAAGAGTAGATTTTTTTTTATAGAAGAAAAAATTATGATGAAAATAAACGCAATAATTAATTTAGAAAGTGTACAATTGCACAAGAAATAAATTTATAGAAGTGCACAAGCCCGAAATAGAATTGCTTATTAACTTTGGTTCAAAAAATCTTTAATTTTGAAGGGTTCATATCAGTAAAATAAAATCATGAAATCCACTCATCAAGAAAATTATGGTTTAAATATCATAAAAATAGATTTATTGCCTACTTATTTGGAGCAAGTAACTGGGCTATCAGAAAAATTTGATGCACTTAAAGATGCCGAAATTAGTACCGATACGTTTAGTTTTTATACTTCTGTGGCATCTGTTTTTTCAAGTAAAATAGAAGGAGAAGATATAGAATTGGATAGCTATATAAAGCATAAAGGAATGGGTATTGAATTTGAACCCAATTACACAAAAAAGATTGACGATTTATACAATACTTATATGTATGCACAGAATCATAATTTAAATGTAGCCAACATTGCCCAAGCGCACATACTATTAAGTACAAATATTGTAGCACCCAACAAACAAGGTAAACTGCGTACCCAAAATATGTATGTAGCATCCGATGATGGTCGAATAGAATATGTAGCCATAAGCCCCTACAAATTAAAAGATGAAATGGATAAATGGTATGCTGATTTGACAATACTATTGTCTGCTAAAATGAGTGTTGAAGAAGTTTTTTATTTTGCTGCTTATCTGCATTTAACTTTTGTGAAAATACACCCTTGGAACGATGGTAATGGCAGAACTGCAAGGCTATTAGAGAAATGGTTTATAGCACAAATGCTTGGAGTTAAAGCTTGGTACTTGCAAAGCGAAAAAAACTATTACTCACAACACGCTTTTTATTATACCAACCTTCGGAGGTTAGGGTTGGAATACGAACAATTGGACTACACAAAAGCAATGCCTTTTTTGCTAATGTTGCCTAAATGTTTAGAGATGTGAAAAAAGGGGGAAAGCCAAAACTAGGATTTGTAAGATTTAAAAAATAAAAAACAATAAATCTTGCAAACCCTGATTTAAACAACTTGAAAGATTAAAAAATGAAATTTTTAGAATATAGAAAGAGTCTTTGAAAGCTACTACATAACCAAAAAAAAGGATAACTATCAATTTAGAAATTATTTATGCGTAAGGGATAGAGCGAAAAGCCCGCAGTGAGGCACGAACGAGGACTTGTAGTGATAGCCCGACCCGAAAGGGTTACGCCCAATGATTTTAAAAATTTTAATTTTTGAATGCATTCTATCGACAAGTTTTGAGAATTTTGATAAACAAAATCAAAAAATAAATTTATTTAGGTTGGGTGCTCCAAGGTAATTTGTCTGTTTTGAAGGGCAATAATGGCAAACCATCTGAGGTGTAAATGCTTAATTTTCCAGGATTATCCGACCAAGCGTATCGAATGTATTTGGGGTTAGGTACTTTATCGCTTTGTAACCAAATTTCATTCCCGCTCAAATATGCCTTAGCCCACTCGTATTTCAAATCTATACCAGCGATGGCAAAACCATTGATATAGCCGTATTTATCGTGATTATAAATTGGTTTGGTATTTCCAGCTACTTTAATCACCACCCTACTCTCATCTTTTGAAACTGAAATCAAAATGGCTCCGGCATCATAAATTTTCTCATTATAAGCGACACGATAAGCACTTAAAGCCAGCCTGTACGCAAGTTCTTTTTTAAATGGAGGATGAATGTCGTTGGCATCTCCCAAATCTATTGCCGTAGCCATACCTGTTTTAGGTAAAACCAAGGCATCTGCTTGTGCCTGACGAAGTTCCGCCCATACACTTTCTTGCGTTTTTTTATCTTCTTGGTGATAAGAAGCCAATTGCACGAATAGAAAAGGCAACTCATTTTGGTTAAAAGTCTTACGCCAATCCAAAATTAATTCTTGAAAAAGCTTTTTGTATTGGTAAGCTCTTGTTGTATTGGATTCGCCTTGATACCAAATAATTCCCTTAAAAGAAAAATCTTTTAAAGGGTAAATCATACTATTATATAACACACTTGGCTGGTTTTTGCTGTCTGAGGTTTGGGGTAAAGTAGGGAAATCTTTTTCGGCAGTATTTTGTACTGTTCTATATTTCCAAACACCTGAAAGTGGGATTTTTTGATTATCAACTTTAAGGTAAAGACTATCTATATCGCCCACAATACCTCCATTTCCATAAGAGTCATACACCCAAACTGCAATTTGGTTTTCACCTTTTTTTAATAAAGAAGAAGGAAATTTATACATTCTTTTCATGCTCAAATAAGGTGAAGAACCCACCAAATTCCCATTTATATACACCCTATCTACATCGTCTATATGCGATAGTGATAAAAGTACAGAATCTTTTTGGGGTACATTTTGAAGCGAAAACTTTTTTCTAAACCACACTACACCGTCATAATTGGGTAAAGAAGAATTTTCCCAATTGCCTGGCAAAGACATTTCAGCCCATTTTTGGTCATCGTAGCTTTCTGTTTTCCACACTCCTTGATAAAAAGCAAAGCTGCTATCTACTTTTTCTGTTTTTTTGCACCAATTTTCAAAAGCCGTATTGTAAATCTGGTTACGCTTGGCATAACTTATTGCAAAATTATCCCTCAATTGGGTTTCTTCCTTAAAATACCCTAGCTCTTCTATTTTTTCTTTGCTCATCCATGCTTCTGCTACTGTTCCACCCCAGCTTGAGACTACAATTCCAATAGGAATTTGGTATTTTTCGTGTAATTCTTTTGCAAAAAAATAGGCTAAGGCTGAGAAATTTTTAGCTGATTGGGGTGTGCAAATTTGCCATTTATTCTCAGAAGGGATTTCGGATATAGGCGAAAATGAAAGAGAATCCTTGGTTTCAAAATACCTAATTTGGTTGTAATTGGCGGTTTTTATATCTGTTTCGTATTTTGGCATCCATGACAAAAACCATTCCATGTTTGATTGACCTGAAGCTAGCCAAACATCACCTATGAGTATATTTTTTAAGCAAAGTGTGTCTTTTTTTTGAATAATTTTGATTTCTATCGCTTGATTTGATGCCTTTTGTGGAGAAACTGTTGCTTTCCATAATCCGACTTTATTTGTTTTGGATTGAATTTTCGTATCTCCAAAGAACAATACTAAAGCTTTATTTGGAGCTCCCTTTCCACTTAAAGTAAGCGTAACATCTCGCTGTAAAACCATATGAGAGCCAAATATTTTTGAAAAGCTTAATTGGTTTTGGGCTACCAAAAAAGTATAGTTAATTAATAATAAAGTAGTTATGAATAGTTGTTTATGGACTTTCATTGGTTTTTAGATTTTGGTAAAAGATTATTTTATTTAAAAATTAACATTTGGAAAAGCTTTAATATTAGTTTTAAAACTAATTTATTTTCTTTAACAAAGACTTTTTGATATTTACCCTTTTTAAGCTTTTATCATCAGAGAGATACTCCACGATGACATAATCAATATTAAGTCCAATGATTGTACAGGATTTAGGTGAAACAGTTCTAGAGATAGGACTATAAACATTAATTAAAGCATTTTCTCCGACATCAAATCCAAAAAAAGCCGTATTTTCTGGATGTTTACTAACTTGATAAATGTCTCTTAATTTTGCGATTTTTGTAGCAGGAAACTTTATCGTAATTTTTTTAGAAATTAAATTTTCTTCATTATTTGTAGCTATTTTGTCAAATCTAGAACTTTGATTTTGTATGAAAGTGATACTTGCTTCATTATTTTGAGCAAACGAATTAAAAATGGCTAGATGAAAATTTTGCAAATCTTGTCTGTTTGAATAAAAGATGGTGTCAGAAGGAAAAAATCCATACGTAACAGGTTTTAACTGAGGTTCAACTTTTTTATTTAACAAAGATTCAAACGGCTCATTGCCACAATAAAAAACATCGGCTGTAACAATTGCCTTTATTTTAAGAAAAATAAGATAATGTAAGTGTATGTAATCTACAGAGTAATTTGTAATTTTAATTCCATCATTTTTTGGTAATGAGCTTCTTAACTTGTTTTTTGCTTCCATAATCAAAGAAGTTTTATTCAAACCTCCAATTCCAAATACATGAAATGTTCTAGCACTGCCATATGCGTTATAAACCAAAGGACAATCATAGTCTGGTCCTGTAGAAATATTGCCTGAATGAAATGCACAAGAATTTAATAATAAAACTATGGAAATATAAAGTGCGATTTTTGTCATAAAATATTTATAAAACGAATAGTGGGTTTGGTTGGAGTTCAAAAATACGCTTTCAATATTAGAAAGACAAAAAGAAGTACTTTAAATTGTTAGAGCAAATTAATTTCGTACTGAACTTCTTCCCAATTCGTGGTGTAATTTGGTTTGTAGATACAATTAAAGAATGTGAAAAAAAACCTTAGTATAGTTCTTTTCTTATATAAGCATTCGTCTAATACGACACCTATTGTAATTCAAGAGCATAAAACGTAATTGTTGCGGTCGAAAAGTCTATTTCAGATTCTGAGTTTATTTTTATTCAAATATTCTTTAAATTCTGTGAATGACATACTATCGGTTTCTCTTGCAATTCGTTCTTTGATTTCTCTAAAAACTTTTACAGTATCAAATTTTTTTTCTATTTTAATTATCGTCTTCATCATTTACAATTTCTTTTGGTGAACGAATATCCAGTTGAGAATAACCACAACGTAAATTTACTGAATTATACCCACGAATTCTGAATACGTTTACGATGTGTTTGAAGTTCCAGCTTACTAAATAATCAACTTTATTAATTGTCGCAGTTGCAATATGTCTGCAATCATCCGCACTTGTAGGACCAACAACTTTTTCATCTAAATATTTTTGAGCAAGTACAAAAGCTTCTTCGGTAACTTCAACTTTAAGTATGTGTTCTGTTGGTAAGCCTGCGAAAAAATCTTTCACTCGTTTTGGGGCATTTTCAAGTTCAGTTTCTGACAAATCAGAATAGACGCAAATGATTTGACCCAATTTTACTTTCTCGAAAAGCAATAAAGAAATTTCTTCAAACTCTTCGTCATAAATTCCACCAAAAACAGAAGTGTCGAAATATAGCCTTGGTTTCATCCTACA
>JAAFJZ010000378.1 GCA_013298205.1 Cytophagales bacterium | reverse complement strand
CACCTGTATCAATGTAAGCATAGCCCAATTGATTTGCTACTTCTTTGGCAGTGGAACTTTTGCCACAAGAGGCAAAACCATCTATGGCAATGATGATTTTTTTAATCACAAAATTACGGTTTGAATATTTGATTTCAAAATTAAATTGAAAAATGATAAGATTAGCATTTGAAAGAAATTAATTATTGACAAAACTTAGTTTTGAGATAAATGCATCGCTTTTTTGAAAAAAAATACTAATTTCCAAATCAAAATCTTAATTTTACTGCTATTACCAAGCATTAAAAACATAACGTAGATGAGTTCAATCATTTACAAATACAGTATATGACAAAAAAGCCACTTATTCTCGTAACCAATGATGATGGAATTACAGCCAAGGGAATTAAAAATTTAGTACAAATCGCCTCTACAATCGGTGAAGTCGTAGTAGTAGCACCTAATAGTCCGCAGTCGGGAATGGGGCACGCCATCACAATAAATGATCCTTTAAGAATATATAAATCTGATATTTTTGAAGGGATTTTGGCTTATGAATGCTCAGGTACTCCTGTAGATTGTGTAAAAATCGCTAAAAAAGAGATTTTAAAAGACAGAAAAATAGACATGGTTTTAAGCGGCATTAACCATGGGGCAAACTCGTCTATAAGTGTAATTTATTCAGGCACAATGTCTGCTGCCATGGAAGCTGCCATAGAAGGATTGCCTGCTATCGGTTTTTCACTTTGCGATTATTCTCATGATGCTGTTTTTGATCATGCACATGAGTTTATAAAAGAAATTATCATCAAAAACTTGGACGATTTTCCTCAAAAAATTGCCTTAAATGTTAATATCCCTCACCATACTAAACCCATAAAAGGGATAAAAATATGCCGCCAAGCCCAAGCCAAATGGGTGGAGGAATACGAAAAACGCACAGACCCAAATGGTAGAGATTACTATTGGGCAAGTGGATATTTGGAAAACCCCGACAAAGGAGAAGATTCTGACGAATACGCCCTTAAAAATGGATTTATATCTGTTGTGCCTTGCCACTTTGATTTTACCCATTATCCTCAAATAGATTCACTAAAAAAGAAGTTTATCTAAATCTATTTACAAATTAAGGGTTCACCTATTTTTTATGTATCAATGTTTATTCGATTTTATAAATCTCAAACGAAATGTTAGAAAACCAAACACCTAAACCCAAAGCTCAAAACCCAAAGATGGGCCATAAATTTAATCTTGTAGCCACTACTTTGGAAGGCTTGGAGGAGGTTTTGAGTATAGAGCTAAAAAATATGGGTGCCAATGATATTGTAATCAAAAAACGAGCCATAGAGTTTGTAGGCGATTTGGATCTGATTTACAAAGCCAATCTGCGTTTGCGCACTGCACTAAAGGTTTTAAAACCCATTTTGACTTTTTATGCCAAAGACGAAAACGAACTTTACAGCAAGGCAAAAAATTTCCCTTGGCATGATTTTTTTGGCTTAGACCAAACTTTTGCCATTTCCTCATCCGTTTTTTCCACCATTTTTAATCACTCTCAATATGTTTCTCTAAAAGTAAAAGACGCTATAGCCGATTATTTTAGAGAAAAATATGATAAAAGACCAGATGTAGATACCGAAAATCCTGATATCAAAATCAATATTCATGTAAATGAGGATAGATGTGAAATTTCATTAGACAGCTCAGGGGAAATCTTAAACCATAGAGGCTACAGAGAAAAAGCCAATCTTGCGCCTATGAATGAATGCTTAGCAGCAGGTATGATTTTGCTTTCGGGTTGGAATAAAAATAGCGATTTTGTAGACCCCATGTGTGGCTCGGGTACGATAGCAATAGAAGCAGCTTTGATTGCCAAAAATATAGCTCCAGGTTTGCTAAGAGATAAATTTGGTTTTATGAATTGGAACGATTATGACCAAGAACTCTACGAAACCATTTATGATGCCACAGTAGATAAAATAGTGCATTTTGAACACAAAATATATGCATCAGACATTTCCAAAAAAACGCTTGAAATTGCAACCGAAAATGCCAAAATAGCCAAAGTAGATGAAGAAATTGAATTCTCTTTAGCCGATTTTACTACAGAACAAAGAAATATTGAAAATGCACATGTCATGTTCAATCCACCTTATGGCGATAGGCTAAAGGAAGACGATATAGATGAGTTTTATAAAGCCATTGGAGATAGCTTAAAAAAAAATTGGTCTGGGAATACAGCTTGGATACTCACAGCTAATCTCGATGCCTTAAAATGCTTAGGACTCGCTACTTCAAGAAGAATTATTTTATACAACGGGCCATTGGAATGCCGGTTGGTGAAATATGAATTGTATAAAGGCACTCGTAAGGCTACGAAACAAGACTAAACTTATTTGATAAGCAAAAAAAAGCCCCGCATTAAAAGGCGAGGAAAGGCTTAAATGTTTTCACAACGGAATAATCCTTATTGTGATTTGCTTTCAAATTAGGGTGTAAAGATAGGGTTATTTTTTGGAAATAGCTTCTTTTTTTAATTTATTAAGATATTCTTCTGCTTCTTTAAAAAATGCTGTTTTATCTCTTGTAATAGAATTGGCTTTAATTTCTTGCCAAACCAATTTAGGGTCTTTACCTGCAAAAGGATTTTCTAGAATATCTTGAGCAATCATATAATTATTTGTTTAATGTATAAATAATCAAGTCCATGTGTTCGGTTTTTTGAGTTCATATCCACTACTTTTAATAACAATTTCAGGGAATTGAGCATCTTTTAGTTTTTTTCTTCCTATCATTAAAGAACCTTTTGCCACATTATTTACACTTATATTGTACCGATTGGGTGGAAATGCTACAATTACTCTTTTAAAAGGAAATAATCTATGAATTGAATTTATAGGAGGAACCAAATCACTATCGCCTGTAATTAAAAAAGCAGTATCATATCTATCATTAAATGCATCTTCCATCAAAGTTACTGCTATATTTACGTCAGTCATTTTCTCATTTGAGTAAGGATAAGTATTACCACACTTTCTACAAGTTTCAATTTGAGATTGAAACTGTCCGTAAATAATTTTAAAATCATGTAAAGTTTCAAGTGCTTCAATGTAAACTTTCTGACGATGCTCTTTTTGGGGATTATTTCTAATCCTAGAAGTAAAATAATAAGTATAAATTAATGTTTGGTTTGGTTTTAAAAGTGATTTTACAAGTTGTTGAATGATCAACCACAATGTGTCATTAAAACTCTGCTTCATTCCAAAATAAAGATTGAAGACATCAATATATGCAATAACTTTTT
>JAAFJZ010000377.1 GCA_013298205.1 Cytophagales bacterium | reverse complement strand
CCTAAAATAAGTCGTTTGGGTTAAATTGGTGTAGGTAAATATAGACGTTGTGTTGTTAATCGTTTGCCAAGGGTTAGCGTTGTTGGCAGAAGACTCCCAACGAAGTATGTTTCCATTAATTCCTACTAAATTAATAGGAGAAGAATTACTTCCTGGTCTTACTGTTTTTGTGCCCGAAAGTGTACCGCCTACCGAAACATCATTTACCGTTATTTCAGCATAAGCTGAGGTAACAGCTGTAGCACAATCAGACTGAATTACTGCACGGTAGCGAGTACTTTTTACTAAATTAGAATAAGTTTGAAATAAGCTTCCTCCATTGCCAATATTTGTAAAAGCTCCCCACGTGGAAGTTCCTGAATTATATTCACTTTTTTCCCAATTCAAAACCGTTCCTGTGCTGTTTTGTAAGCTTAATGAACGAACCGCAGGGTCAAATACACAAATATTTGCATTTCCTGTTACTTGACCGCCTTGCGCAACGTCAATTTTTAATGAAGGCGTGTTTGCTAAGCTACAAGCTCCACTTTTTACCACGGCTCTATAAAAAACCGATTCTGTCAAATTATTGAAAAGTAAGGTAGAAGTAGTATTTCCGATAGCCGTCCATGGGTCTCCGTTTGAAATAGAATACTCCCAACGAATTACGCTACCTGTGTTTCCTGCAAGTGTGATGTTACGATTGGTAGGGTCTGAAGGGCAAACTGTGGCATTGGGCGTACTTAATGAACCTGAAGCCGATAAAGGAGAAACCTGAACATTTACAACATTTGAATACGCTTTGCCCGCATTTACATTTACACGGTATTGAGTGGTTTGGGTTACACTTGCAAAAGTGCTTGTATTTACATTGCTCACAATGGGAGTCCAGGTTACAAACGGACTTACAGAGCTTTCCCAAACCCAAGATGTACCTTCAAAATTGGTAATGGTCAAGCTTCCTGCTGAAGAAGGCGAGCAAAAATCTGTACCCGAAGCACTAATCGTACCGCCTTTGGCAACTGTAATTTTTACAGAACTTGATGATGTAGTTTCTGCACAAGCTCCGTTTTTGGTTATTACTCTATAAAAAGTAGAATTGCTTAGGTTGCTATAGGAATAAGTTGTAGCATTTTGAGAAAGCGGAGTCCACTGAGAATTGTCATTAGAAAGCTCCCATCTCACAATAGAACCATTTGTAGGAGAAGCTGTGATAGAATTGATTGTAGGGTCTGAAGCGGCTACTACATTATTTCCTGTAGGATTGGTAGCTAGAGTTGGGGCAGAAACCAATAAAGAAACCGTATTAGAATAAGCTAATTTGGTAACAGTAGCGTTGGTAGCATCTTTGCAAGACCTTGATGCTTTGAGTCTATAATTGTAAGTAGCAGGCGTAAGGCTTGTAGGTATGCTATAACTTGCGCCAGAAGCTACGTCAGTCCAAACACTTGAAACATCTAATTGCCAATCCAAGCTAGAACCCGATTGTCCAGAAGCACTAGCCAAAGTGCTTGATGACTGGCAAATGGAAGGAGCTGCTAAAGTTGCTGTTCCACCAGAAGGAGCGGCAAGAACATCTATTTGGGCATAATTTGTAGAAAGTACAGCAGGACAAACCCCATTTTGTACGATGGCTTTGAAAAGTGTAGTTTCGGTAAGGTTACCCAATGTAAGCGTAGAAGTAGAATTGCTGATTTGTGCCCAAGGTCCAGTAAGATTGGGTGAAGAACTCCATCCGATTATATTTCCAGTAGTACCAGGCCCAAGCGTAACTGTCCCTGCATTATCACCAAAGCATCTTGGGCTTCCATCTGAAAAAATAGGTACGCCCGCTCCAGCTTGTGAAGCTGCATAAATATTTACAGTGGCTTCGGTAGAAAAAGCGAAATTTCCTCCACCCATATTTGCATTTACCCTGTATTTATAGTTGCCTGGCACAGGTGTAGGTACAGAAATGGAATTTGAGGTAGAAGCAATTGCACTCCAACCGCTACCATTATTCACTTCCCAATTGGCTACAGCACCTGTACCCGACCAAGAAAGATTGAAACTAGTGATAGAAGTGCTACAATAATCGTTGGTAAGTGGGTAAACCGCTCCTTGGCTAAAAGCAAGCTGGACATTTAAACACAAAGCAAGACTAAAACCTAGGCAGAAGCGAACCTGCCTACTGAATTTGGATACAAAAAGGGTACTGAACATAAATTGGAATTATTGGGTTTATTTTAAGATAATAACTTTAAAAAATTTACTTTCTTCTTTTACTGTCATGCGCACAAAGTACATTCCATTGGGAATTTCTGGCTGCTCAAATACAATATGGTGATTTTTAGAGGGAGCTAATTCCCTAGATTCTATAAGCTTGCCTGCCAAACTGTAAAATTCTACATACATTTTATTCTGTTCTGAAAGAGTAGCTTCAAGCAAGAATCTGCCTTCGCTAGGATTAGGATATAATACTTGGGTTTCAAATATTGATTTTTTAACAGTATCTTTTACCGCCTTCTCTTTTCTTAATCTGAGGTTTAAAGACTTTGTTTTGGTATCTGAACAGATGCCATTGCTCACAGTAAGTGTAGCCAAAACTGTTCCTGAAATGAAATAAACATGGGAAGGATCAACTTCGTCTGAAACAATTCCATCACCAAAATCCCATTTAGAAGTAAATTTGCCAGGATAAGATAAATTTACCATGTGTATCGTATCGCCTGCTTTAATGCTTGAAGTAGCCAAAAATTCAGCCACAACGGCAAAATCTGTTTTGTTGGCTTTAATGGTATCTTTGCTCGAACAACCAAAAGCATTTGTTACTTTTAGGTAGTAAATACCATCTTTACTAATCGAAACTACTTTATCTGTAGAAGAGAATGAACCTGTAGTTGAAGTCCATAAATAAGTAGAACCTGCATTTTGCGCATCAAGCGAAAGGGGATTTTTGCCACAAACAGGGTATTCGGGTTTGAGTTCTACAATAGGTTTATCATAGAAATTCACAAGCACTTCATCAGACGATTGGCATCCATTTCCATTTTGTGCATCTAGTTTATAAAGACCTGAAGCATAAATTTTAATAGATGTGGTCGTATCGCTTGTGTTCCATTTGAATTTTTCAGCATTGGTATTGGCAAGTAATTCTAATTTTTCACCTACACAAGCTGCGATATCAGGTCCTAAATTAACCAATGGAGCCGCTTTAATCGTTATTTTTATGGTATCAGATTGGGCACAGCCATATTCGTTGGTAACTTTTACTCTGTAGGTATCTGAAATGCTAACCGTATTAATTTTGTTGCTTGCACCATTAGA
>JAAFJZ010000384.1 GCA_013298205.1 Cytophagales bacterium | reverse complement strand
CCAAATACATATTTGATTATGACTTAATAGAAGTAATTCCTGCGCTTGTCTACTACTTTGCCCTTTTGTGAGTGGTAAAATACAAACGAGCCTTGCGGCAATTTTATAATCTTCTTTTGATTTTAATATCTCCTCTATCTGAGAGGTCGTCATCGATTGAATTTCCAGTTTTCTCATTCGCAAAAATACTAAAATATGTAATATAAAAAAATCGGTTTAATATAATATCAATAAAAATAAAAATACAGGAACTTTTATGCCTTTTTTGGGTGGTGCATTTTTGACAGTTAAGCTACATAGATGGATTTATCCACAGTTTTCAGGTGGTTATAGAAAGTCTATTTTAGAAAGTGATTTTAAAGCAGATTTTGATGGCTTTTATTATCACATTGGATTACAAATTAATTTCTATGAGATTTATAAGGACATTTTTAAGAAAAAAAATGAAGGTTAAATAATGTTAAATTTTTACGATTTGTATGTTTTTATCTTTACCTAACTTCATAAATACCTGCATCATATAAAAGTTGCCATTTAGATTTTTCATATTTACGCAACATATCTTCAAGTTTTATTTCAGTAGCTATTCTTTTTGTTTCTCTGCTGTTTAATAAAAAAATGGTGCTTTCACCTTGTTTGAATTTTTCATTTTCTGCATCTCTTAGTTGTGTAGCCAAAATTCGGGTTTTGTCATTTATTTTTATCAATATTCTATACGTGCTTACATCGTTATAACTTGAATTTAATCGATTTGAAATTTCCCTTTTGAGCAAGGTTTGTTCGATATTTATTTGATCTAATTTAATTTTTGCCATTTGAAGTTTAGAACGTTCTTTTCTTAAAAGTAAAGGTTGAACCCAATTAAAAGTAACTTTATAGTTGTTGCTTAAATAATCCCAATTAGCTTCCCCTAAATAATTCGTACTTTTAGATGTTAAATATTTAAAATTTATATCAAAATTAGGTGCCAACTGATTAACGGCAAATGATTTTTCTATTGCCATTTGTTTGAGTTTGTTGTCGTTTTTAAGTAATTCTGGATGTGAAATAATAGCTGTTTGGTAAATTTGTTTAAAATCATTGTCATTTATATTTATTAAACTTGTATCTGAAAGGGGAATAGTATTAGAATCTAGTTCAAGAGGTTCATATTGAGAAGTCCAAAGATGATTTGAAACCGCTAATTGGGAGTTTTGGTAATCATTTTGTGCGTCTTGAAGCTCTAGCCAAGCTTCTTGAAGTTTCAGCAAAGCCTCAGTAGAATCTATGGCTGCCAAATCTCCTTGATTGATTCTTTCTTTTGAAGCCAAATACAAATCATTTGCAAACGTGTAACTCGTTTTTACAAGAAAATATTTTTTATAGAAAAAAGCCCAATCCAAATAATCTTTAAAAGCGGAAAATACCATTTTGTTAATTATTTTTACTCTTTCATTCTCATTTATCAATGCCATATATTTAGCTTGGCGAATACTTGACCTTCGTTCATCAATTATCATTCCTTGACCAATGGGGATTTTTAAACCTACATATCCCAATCCACCAGGAGGAGTAAAATTACTTGGATTAATAAAAATACCTTCATTATTTTCATACCCAAATTCTACATCTACACCATACCAAGTTGGTATTTTTAGTCCTAAATCAAAATAATTAAAATAGTTTTTACTTGTATATTCTTTCAAAGTATAATCCACAAGTAGTTTAGGCTCAAGCTGTCCTCTTCTATACAGTAATTCTGATTGTGCCATAGCGTTAAGGTTTTTTCCCTGTTTGATAATAGGGTGTGAACTTAAAATGATATTCAGAAACTCTTTTGGACTAAGCGTTTTGGTTTGTGAAAAACCAGAAAATGACAAAAAGAATAAAAAATATATTAATAAAAAGTTAACAAAACACCGAGATGAACTCGAGTTTGCTTGTGAATGTAAATGTTCATTTACATTTTTTAACATAAATTTATTGCCGTATGAATTTATAAACACTTTTTTGTTTGACATTATACAAAATAAATGAAAAAAACTTAAAAGATTTCAAAAGATTTCATATTTGACTAATTCTTTTTTAATAGATTTTATAAAACTAAAATTTAAGTAATAATAAAACAGCTAATAAATTCAATTTTCTTGAATTTGCTACATTCTATCCTGTATAAAATAAAAATTGGTTTTTTTTATTGAAAAGATTAACTTTGCATAATGTATTTACTATCAGATTATTAATTATTGTTTTATCACTTGTATCTTTAGCAAATGAAGGCTGAAAAAATCAGACTTAAAGTGAAATATATTCTTGCTTATTTTTTTTTCTTCTTTATAATTATCGGGATTTTTATAAGCAATAATTGCTATTCTCAAATCAAAAAAAAATACAAAACCGATAATTTTGTTTTAGATTCTTCAAAATCGGTTCAGGTTTTTGAGTTTAATTTAGATTTCACCAATATTAACAAAACTTTTTTTTACCAAAATCAAACTGAGTTAAGTGAAATATATAGGTATGATCGATTAAAAAGCTATACAAAAGTATTGCCTAGATTAGAAGAATATGTTTCAAAGTTCGGGATTCAAAATTTCTATAAAGAAACTCATTTGGTATGGCGATTAGGACAATTGTATGAACTTTTTGGTTATAAAGATAAAGCCCAAGCTCTTTTTCGTATTGTGCTTAAACATCACAGAGGTGAAATAGACAAAATTCAAAGGTATTACGATTCAGTTACTGTAAATGACAAAGATTATTATGTGCCTCTCAAACATTATTATGAACTGGTTGAATTTAGAAAATCAGTAGATACTCTTTTTCCTCCTAAAGGCGTACTTACTAGCATGGGTAATTTGGTAAACTCTAAAATGGCTGATTATGGACCATCTATGAATTTTGAAAGAAACCAGCTTTATTTTACATCCAAACGAAATACCCATGGAACTGTAAACCAAGTAGCTAATGAAGATATATTTTACACTATTTTATATGATGAATTTTGGGATGAAGCTCAGCCATTAAAAGAAATTAATACTCGTTACAATGAAGGTTCGCCATGTATAACTAAGTCGGGGAAAAAAATCTTTTTCTCCCGTTGTAATGCACCAGAAGGATATGGAGATTGTGATATTTATATGAGTGAAATGAAAGAGAACGGCTCTTGGGGTCCTGCCAAAAACTTAGGATCACAAGTAAATAGCAAAGGCTGGGATTCTCATCCTTCACTATCTCATTCTGAGGATACTCTT
>JAAFJZ010000376.1 GCA_013298205.1 Cytophagales bacterium | reverse complement strand
TTCATAGAAATTTTTAATTCCATCCCAAAACGCCCATTGTAAATCTGTATCAATGTTCATTTTGATAACACCATAAGAAATCGCTTCTCTTATTTCTTCAACTGAAGAACCAGACCCCCCATGGAAAACAAATTTAATTGGTTTATCTACTTTGTTAAATTTCTTGCAAACGAAATCTTGAGAATTTTTAAGTATTTTGGGTTCTAATTTTACATTTCCTGGTTTATAAACACCGTGTACGTTACCAAAAGCAGCTGCAATTAAGAATCTATCACTCACTTTTGAAAGTTGTTCATAAGCATAAGCTACTTCTTCTGGTTGTGTGTATAATTTGGAACTATCTACACTTGAATTATCTACACCATCTTCTTCTCCACCTGTTACGCCAAGTTCGATTTCAAGGTACATTCCCATTTTGCTCATTCTTTCTAAATATTTTTGACATATTTCGATATTTTCATGCAATGGTTCTTCTGATAGATCCAGCATATGTGAGCTAAAAAGTGGCTTTCCATGAGTTTTGAAATGTTTTTCACCTGCATCTAAAAGTCCATCTATCCAAGGCAAAAGATTTTTTGCTGCATGATCAGTATGAAGAATTACTGGCACATTGTACAACTCAGCAAGTTGGTGTACATGTTGTGCTCCAGAAATAGAACCAGCTATTGAAGCTTTTTGACCTTCATTAGAAAGTCCTTTACCAGCGTAAAAAGCTCCTCCGCCATTTGAAAATTGAATTATAACTGGAGATTTTACATCTCTAGCTGTTTCTAAAACTGCATTCACAGTATTTGTTCCTGTAACATTTACAGCTGGCATAGCAAACAATTCGTTTTGAGCTTTTTCAAGCAAACTTTGCATTTGATCGCCAGTAACTACTCCTGGTTGTATTGACATATTAGTAAGGGTTTTAAATCTATATTTCACCAAAAATAGTATTTTTTTACAATTCGTACACCAAAACGAATATATAAATTAAAAAAAAGACTTAATTTGTTATATAAAATTAAAAAAATAAATAAAAAATGGAATAATGCTATTTTTTATCAATAAAATTAAAAGTGAAACTAGAAGTCAAGTAACCATCTTTAAGCAAAAAAAACTTAGTTTATATCAAAAATGTAATTTAATATTACACGGATTCATATAATAATATATTCTATTTTAAAGTATTTAAAGCAAAAAAGTGCCATATTCTTTTTTAAGAAATGGAATATCTCTCTGAATTCGCATGGTTTTATTGAAAATAAAGCCTTTTGGGTTCTTAACCGACCATTTTAATGGGGCTGGCAAAATGCAAGCTATTAATGCTGCCTCTGATGGTGATAAATTTCTGGTCGATTTTGAAAAATAATATTTTGATGCTTCCTCTGCTCCATATACGCCTATTCCCATTTCTATAACATTTAAGTATACTTCTAAAATTCTTTTTTTACCCCAAAAAATTTCAATTAATACGGTAAAATAAGCTTCCAAGCCTTTCCTTACCCAACTCCTACCTGGCCATAAGAAAACATTTTTTGCAGTTTGTTGTGAAATAGTACTTGCACCTTTAATTTTTTTTCCTTTTTGATTGTTGCCCCAAGCTTTTGAAATTCCTTCAAAATCAAACCCAAAATGGGAAGGAAATTTTTGGTCTTCTGCTGCCAGTACAGCATATACCAAATTGGGAGAAATATTTTTAAGTGGCATCCAAGTTTTTTTGAGTTTAACTTGTTTATTCGAATCAAAAAGTTGTTCTGCGCACCTTTGAACCATTAAATATGTTATTGGAGGATTTATAAATCTAAATACAAACACTGATGTTATAGAACTTACAAAGAATATAATTAAGCTAAGCTTTAAATATTTTAAGAAAACTTCCCAAAACTTATTTTTTGATCCTTTGCTTGGAGTAGATTTGGGTTTAATTTTTGCCATAAAGAATAGAAATAGTTTTAAGAAAAATGGGTTATTAAATGCTCCATTTGTACGAAATAGTTTATCATTTCTTTTTCAATATTTTCTACATCAATTCCTTCCGATTCAAAAAATAAAGTTAAAAACTTATTCAACTCTAAAGAATTAAGTTCTTCAAAGTTTGATTTATTTTTAATTGCAAAAAGCTTTAATTCATTAAAAGTGTGAGGAAACTGATTTTCGATTTGAAGGGTAAATTCGTTTTTCATAATTCACTTAATTTTTTAACTATAAAAAGAAAATTAGTTTTAAACATAAAATATTAAAAAAAATGAATCTACTAAAAAAATAAACGGTTTCAAGTATTATTAAAAAAATTAAATCGACCTATCTAAATGAGTGTAACCACCATCTACAAAAATCCATTGACCTGTAATGTGAGATGCTCTTTTTGATAATAAAAAAACAGCCATATCAGCTATTTCTTGTGAGGTTGTCATTCTTTTTCCAAAAGGTATTTTATCAGTAATTTTTTTTAATGTCTCTTCAGGATTCTTTAAGGTTTGTATCCAACTGTCATATTGTGGTGTAGCTACTTCTGCAGGAACAATGGCGTTTACTCTAACTTCATATGGCAATAAATCAACCGCCCATTCACGTGTAAGACCTAATTGAGCAGCATTAGAAGCGGCATAACCAGATGTGCCCCCTTGACCCGTAACTGCAGTTTTAGATGCAATATTAAGAATGCTTCCTTGATTTTTTTTGATTTGTTCAAGCGAATAATGTGTTAATGCAAAATAATGAAATAGATTTTTTTGAATCGAATCCATAAATGCACTAGGCGATTTTTCTAGTGAAGCTCCATCATTTAAGCCTGCATTGTTTACAAGTAAATCTAGTTTTCCAAATTTAGCTATTGTTGCATCTACTGCTTTTTTACATTCAGCATCTTGAGTAAGCTCGGCACTTATAAATAGTGTTTGGGTACCTGTTGGATCTATTTCATGAGTAAGTTTATTGCCTTTCTCAATTGACCTTCCTATTATCCCTACTAAGCAACCTTCTTCTATTAATGTTCGAACAATAAATTCTCCAATTCCACTTGCTCCTCCAGAAACTAAGGCTACTTTACCTTTCAAACCTAAATCCATATAAATATTAGTTTAACAATTATTTGCCTTTGTAAGCTACAGTTTTTTGTTTAGATGTTCCCAAGCCATCTATTCCCAACTCCATAACATCACCTGGATTTAAATATACTGGAGGTTTGTAACCAAAACCAACACCCGCTGGTGTGCCTGTGGAAATGATATCTCCAGGTAGTAATGACATAAATTGTGAAAGATAACTGACTACATAAGGTATATTGAAAATTAAATCATTGGT
>JAAFJZ010000375.1 GCA_013298205.1 Cytophagales bacterium | reverse complement strand
TTTGCAAAATTATGCTTGGAATAGTTACTTGGTTATACCCAGCTTGAGAGAATCGACCTTTGGCACGGGTGATAAAGTGCTTAGACTAAGGGTAGCTTTTGATGGTACAGAAGCTATGCAATACGACACCTATCAAGGAAGTGCAAGGCTAACACATCTTTTTAGTAACAAACATAAAGCCACTTTTATAGGTTCGTACATCAATTCTTTTGAAAGAGAGTATAATAATTTAGAGAGTGGGTATAGATTATGCGATTTAGATGACGGCACTCCAGCTACTAATCGTTGTCCTTTTCAACCTCCTTTGGGTACTTTTTTTAATTATGCAAGAAATACATTAAGCATTCAAGTACTTTCGGGAGAATATAAAAGTCAGTTGACAATCAATTCAAAAACAGATTTAGAATGGGGTTTTAAACAAAATTATGAAACTATACAAGATCGTTTGAGTGAATATTCGTTCACAGATTCAAGTGATTATGTAAAAATCAATTCATTTATTAATAAAAATAATTCTATTCAGGCTTTCCGTAGTGCTGCTTATGTTATGCAAAACTGGAACCCAGATTCTATACACCGAATTTCTTTTGGCGTTCGATTTGCATATTGGAATTTAAATGAACAACCACTCATCAGCCCTTCTATTCAATGTAAAATTCTACCTTCTGGCAACAGAAAGTATTTATTTCACTTTGGAGCAGGTATTTATAGACAAGCGCCTTTTTATAGAGAATTAAGAGGTTTTGATGGAGAACTTAATACCAAACTTAAAGCACAATCTTCTTTTCAAATCGTAGCAGGTTTAGAACGTGAGATTGATTTTAGAAATCGAAAGTTGAAATGGAACCTGCAAGCGTATTACAAAAACATTTGGGATGTAGTTCCTTATGATATTGATAATGTGAGAATTAGGTATTACGCAACTAACTCTGCGGTAGCGTATGCTACAGGTATAGAATCAAGAATTGGGGGGGAATTTGTAAAAGGGACGGAATCATGGTTTAGCCTAGGTTTGATGAATACACAAGAAAGCATAGATGGCAACTCCCGTGGGTACATGCGGAGACCCAGCGATCAAGTAGCTACTGTGGGCATATTTTTAGAAGACCACATCCCTAAAAATCCTACATTGAGGGCTTTTATTAGTTTCCAATATGGCTCAGGTCTTCCATTTGGTGTTCCAGACTCACCTCAATACCGAAATGCTTTTAATATGCCCAATTACCAAAGAGTAGATTTAGGCTTGTCAAAAATGATTACTTTTAATGGTGATCAAAATAGAAAATCTAGGTATTTTAAATCTATTTGGATTGCACTTGAGGTTCTAAATCTTTTTGGAAACAATAATACCATTTCCTATTTATGGCTTTCGGCTGTAAATAATAATAAATATGCCATTCCTAATACGCTTTCACAAAGATTTATTAATGTGAGGATGATTGTGAGATTTTAATTTCAAACCCAATTTGTTGCGGATGGTTTAATTACTAAACCATAAAATATTTTAAAAAATTGTAGTATAAATTAATTTTTACGGACACTATTTTTACAAGGTTAAATTTTAAGTTATTCTTTAAACTAAATGACTGAGATTATTAACCTGATTTTTTTTTATTGTTAAAAATAGATTGGCCTAATTTTATTTGTTTAAAATTTTAACTTTTGAAACAAAAAAAGAGAAAATGAATACTTTAAGCTTCAATAAAATTAAAATCAGTTACTTTTTTATTTTCGTTAATTTTAAAAATATTATCAGCAATGCGAGCAAAATATAGCCCATTTTTTTCTACTTGATTGATCAAATCTAAGCTTGGCACATCCACGGCTACTAAAATACCATACAAATGCTTTTGGCGATATTCAGGAAAAATAGTTTTAAAAGCAGTTAATTCAGCTATCATTTCAGTTATATCATCTTTGCGAAGTTTACTTTTTATTTCTACAATTACAGCATTGTTTACATCTCCATTGCAATACCCAAAAACATCGTATTCAAGAGATCTGCCATTGGGGAGTTTTTTTGTAAAACGAGGCATAATGGTATCAATTTTGAACATTGAAGTCAATATTTTTTCCATCGTTGGCAAAGCCATTCCTTCTGTAAAATAACCAAATTTATCTCCTAAATCGCCTATTTTTCTTGCCGTTTCTTTCCATAGCTTTTCATTTTCTTTCGACCTTTCAGCTATTTCTTTCATTGTATTGGCATGATTTTCAAGAGAAATTCGATGGTTTTCTTTGGATGCAAGCGAATCTTGAGCAATTGTTTTTCTCAATTCAGCAGTCGCAGTAGCATTTTCAGCCATCAATGCCATTATGTGTTCATATGTATATTTAGACTCCATATTACAAAATTACAAAAATGTTTTCAAAAAGCGTAGTTGAGTTTATTAAATAAATAAATACCATATTTTTTGATTTTGAAAATTAAAGATAGACTAAATTTTTTAAAACAAAATTGAAAACTATTTTTGAAATAACGTATTTTGTCTTGTTCTGAAATAGATTTACACAAAAATAAGTGTAAAAATAAAACAAAAAAGGATTTATAGAGAGTTTAAGCAATACAGTTTTGAGTTCAAAAATATTGTATGTAAAGAACCTATTTCGTTACGGTTTCTGGTACTTGTGGAAGTCAGATAAGTAATACAGCAAATTTATCTGTTAGCACTTGTACGTCATCATTATTAACTCAAATAAGCCCACAAACAGCGTTTTCTGTTTTTCCTAATCCAAATGCAGGTACTTTCACTATAGAAGTTCCACTTTTTGAAAAAGAAGGAGTTTTAATTTACGTTATTTCTTCAATTGAAGGTAAGGTATTAGACAAAGGAAGATTAATTTCAAGTAAAAACGAAATTACAACAGCTTTAAGCAAAGGAATTTACTTTGTTAAAGTAGGAAATGGAGTAAGAAAATTGATTATCGAATAATTTTTAACACGCCTATCAGGTTTTGAAAAACCTGATAGGCGTGTTTTGTTAAATTAAATTTTCTTGGCACCATTTTTGAAGAGCATTTCTCTCACTTTTTAAATTAAGTTTTTTGATAATATTACTTCTATGGATTTCCACCGTTTTTTCGCTAATAAAAAAATCAGTTGCAATTTCTTTGGTGCTTTTTTGAATGGATATCATTTTTAGAATTTTTATTTCGGTACTCATAAAGCTTCATGTACCAGACAGCGAGCTTCGATTTGTTTTCAGTTGTAAACAAACCTACTTGTTATGAACTCATTTTTCATGAGAAAGAAGAAAAATTACCAGATTCCCTTAAAGAGTCAAATGCCGTTTTGGATGGTTTTTGTAATCCAATT
>JAAFJZ010000374.1 GCA_013298205.1 Cytophagales bacterium | reverse complement strand
TAATAATCATAATATGAAATAAAATATTCTACTGCATTTTCAGGAAAAAACTGCTTAAATTCTCCATAAAGCTGAGCGGCTAATGTTTTGTTATGGCTCAAAACCAATGTAGGTCTTTGGGTGTTTTGAATTAAATTTGCTATCGTAAAAGTTTTTCCAGAGCCTGTTACGCCTAAAAGTACTTGATCTTTTTCACCTTTATTTACTCCATTGGTAAGGCTTTCGATTGCTTTGGGTTGGTCTCCAGCTGGAGAATATTGAGATGAAATTGAAAAAGCCATTTACTTAATTATTCAATTTAAAAACAATTTATTTATTTTGCTTAGCAAAGAAATTTTTAATAGTTCAAGCATTTCAATTTACAAAAGTAAAAATTATTGGCATTATCAAATTGGCAGAAATAAACCCTCCAATCATAAAACTGCAAGTTGCAATTAATGAGGGTAGCTGTAAATTTGACAAACCCATAATTGCGTGTCCACTTGTACAGCCACCGGCATATCTAGTACCAAAACCCACTAAAAAACCTCCTACTACAAAAAAAATAAAACCTTTAAAAGAAAAAATATTTTCTATACTAAATATTTGTTTAGGCATAAGTGTAGAGAAATCTGTAATACCATATTGAGCTAAAATTTGTTTGGTACTTTCTGCTACAACTACATCATTCGGGTTGGCTAAAAACAAAGAAGCCATTAAACCACCTAGAAAAACACCTACAACAAAGAATAAATTCCAAGATTCCTTTTTCCAATCATAGTTGAAGAATGGAACTGAACTGGGAATGCAAATGGAGCATATTTGGCGTAAAGAAGATGAAATCCCAAATTTTTTATTTCCCAAAATCAATAAAACAGGCACAGTAAGTCCTATTAAAGTGCCAGCAATTGCCCAATGCCAAGGTTGCTTAATTACTTCTAACATAATTTAATTTTATAATGAGAGTTATTTAAAACAAAAATTTACAATTTTTATTTTAAGATTTTTTAGTGCTTGAATTATTATTTTAAAATATTACTTTTTCTTAAATTCTAGAGAAACTGAATTTATGCAATACCTCATTCCTGTTGGTTTAGGGCCATCATCAAAAACATGTCCAAGATGACCTCCACATTTTTTGCAAACTACTTCTGTCCTAATCATTCCATGACTTTTATCTTTTATTTCAAGTATAGAGGTATCAGAACTTGGCTTGAAAAAACTTGGCCAACCTGTACCTGAATCAAATTTAGTTTCAGATTCAAATAATTCTGTTCCACAAGCAGCGCAAGTGTAAAAACCATTTTCGTTATGTTTGTAGAACTTTCCTGTGAAAGCCATTTCAGTTCCTTTTTCTCTTATTACCCTATATTGTTCAGGCGTTAATTTACTTTTCCAATCTTCTTCTGAAGAGTTGATACCACAAGTTGAGTTTTCTTCTTTCATTTTCTTTTTGTTTTGTGCACAAGCTACATCAGAGATTAAACATGTAGCAATAAATACATTAATTAAGGTTTTTGTTGTCATAATATTCTTTATTTTTCTATTTGGTGAATTCTATCGCCATATCAATATATTTTAACATATCACTGTAATGATTTCCTACCAAAATTCCTTTTTGCAATCCCAACCTTGTAATTATTAACTTTTTACTTGGTATTACTACAACATATTGACCCAAAATACCTCTGGCATAAAATATATTTAAACCTTTATAATTGGGTAACACCCACCAATGTAATCCGTAAAAATCGTTTTTTTGATTGGTTAATGGATCAAAAGTACCATTTGGGGTAATTGAAGCTTTCACAAATGAAGTATCCACGATTTGGTATCCATCCCAACTTCCTTGATTTAAGTACAATTTCCCCAATCTGGAAAAATCTCTAGCATTGCTATTAAAACAGCAATAAGCTTTTTCATCTCCATCTTTAGCATCTATACACCACAACGCATTTTGTTCTGCTCCTATCGGATTCCAAAGTTTTTCTTGTGCATATTCTGAAATACTTTTACCTGTTGCTGTTTTCAAAATTATTGAAATTAATTGAGAGTTGCCACTCAGGTATCTAAATATTTTATTGGGTTCTTCTATGCTTTCTTGTTCAATGACTAATTTATTTAAATTTGTTCCATAATAAGCTTCTGTAGTTTTGGAAAAAGGATTTGAATAAGATTCGTCCCAACTGAGACCACTGCTCATATTGAGTAAATCTCTTATACTCACTTTATTTTTTTTTCCAACTTTAAATTCTGGAATAAAGTCAGATATTTTTTGATCTAAACTTTTAATTTTACCTTCTTTTAAAGCTACTCCAACCAAAATATTTAATATTGATTTGGCAATAGAAAAGGAATTGGTTAATGATTTTTCATTATAATCTTTCCAATATTTTTCATATACAATAGAATCATTTTTTACAATAATAAAAGCTACAGATTCAAGTTTGTTATGGTAAACTTCTGAAGAATCTGGCAAAGGTTTAACATTATAACTACTTGAAAACTGCCAAGCTTGTGGTGTTTTTCCTTTTTCAATTATCCTATTTTCAAATAATTTATAATCATCAATATCTGCAAAATTGTAAATTAATGCCTTATAAACATACATTTTGCCTGTTACAAAAACATACATATTAAAACCAAGAATAGCTAATAAAATTAGTATTATAAATTTGTTCCTTGAAGTTACCATTTTTTAATTAATTAAATGATTTGTAATTTTCTTCTTAGTAATTTTATTTGTAAATATATTTAAAATATACAAAAATTTATAGGTTTGTGTTTTAAAAAATCAAACTTTATAGTTAGAAACTAATTCTTTAATACGCCAAAACTTTTTATTAAGGTGAAATATTATAAATTTTACTCTAAATATTAATTGGCTTAATAAATATAAAAACTTAATACTTTTATATTTATTACTTTATAGTTGTTTTTCAATACAAATTAAATTGAATTTGTATTGAACCAAGTTTTATAACAAAGTGTTAAAAAATTGAAAATAAATTGCGATAAATCTATTGGGGGTTTATTTTTTCAAATTAAAACAATTAAAAATGAATTCTAACGATCAAATTATCAATAAAGTACAAACTAGCAGTTTAATAACTATTGATATGGACGAATGGGTTAATGCCCAAAACGACAGCTTTATTGATCTGGCTCAGTGGCTTTTTCAGGGCTTAGTTTTAAAAGAAAAAGATTTTAGAGAAGCTTTAAAAACTTTTTCTTTTGCAGATTATAAAAATAAAAATGTGGGTATTTTTTGTTCTTCTGATGCGATAGTTCCAGTTTGGGCTTTTGTTTTGTTAGCTACTTATCTAAAACCACATGCCAAA
>JAAFJZ010000373.1 GCA_013298205.1 Cytophagales bacterium | reverse complement strand
ATATTCTTGCTCATTATTGTTATTCTCAAAAATAATTGAAAATTGATTTTGTGGCAAGGGTTTATTATCAGCTATATCACAGGCACTTAACAAAAAAATAAGTATGGAAAAACGCATAATAAATTTCATATTTTTAGGGTTTTACACGATTAAAGCCAGGTGAAACTAAAAATTTCATTGGGAAAACGCAATAAAGCGAAAATTCAATATTGGTAAGTACTACATCATCAAGCACATCTCCTGAAGAATTGATTTTTTGTATAGAATATCTATTGGTATGGCTGGTAATATTGTTCATGCTTGAGCGATAAATTCCATTTAAGCCCACCCGAATATTGCTTATATCATAACTCACGCCTGCGCCAAAAGCATACCAGAAATTGGAAGGAATGAATAAAGAGGTAACGCCCATTTCAGGATTAGGATTGTCGATTACATTGCTAGCCCCCGTAATATTATCTTTGCTTTTGTATTCACTTTTCCTACCTACATGGGTTAAGTAACTGTACATCAAACCTCCCAAAATATAAGGTCTAAAATCTCCTCTTGAAAAATCCATCCTAAAATAAACAGGAAATTCTAAATAAAAAACAGAATAGGTGTTTTTTTGCTCTAAACTTATAGAACTTTGAGGCGTAGCACTCTCCCACCTGAAAGAGTTTTTATAAGCAAAGCTTTGAATGGAATACGCTGGCTCAAATATGACGGAGAAAAAACTTCTGAAATTATAAGTCAATGTTAAACCCGATTGTAAACCCGGAAATTGTATGCCTTCATACGTTTTTTCGTAGCTAAACTGGGTAGAAGAAGGCAAAGCTTGGAAAATTTGGTATTTATCACCTGGCGTTACCCAAGATAGATTTACACCTCCTTTAAATCCCAACCAAATTTGGCTTTTGGAGTAATCTGAGCCATCATTAAAAGATTTTGACATCTTTTTGCCTGAGCCACCAAATATAGACTGGGCGTTTGAGTTCACTAGTGAAAATAAGATTAAAAATCCCGAAACAAAAATTTTCATAGCCTAGATTTTAATTAATTTTTTAGTTTGTGAAAATGAAGGTGAAATGAGCGTGTAAAAATATACGCCAGAAGTCAATGAAACCAATTCGATAGGAAAAGAATGGTCGCCTGAAGGTAAATGCCCATCAAAAATCACTTTTATCCTTATCCCTCTTGCATCGCTTAGCAGTAAACTAATTTTTTGATTTGTTTGAATAGAAATATTAAGGTTGGCTAGTTCTGAGGCTGGATTGGGAGAAGCTGAAAAAGCAATCTCCTTTTGCATAAATGAGTTATAACTTGTAGCAAAACTAATCAAGGGGATTTTGTCATACACATCAGGATCACCCCAAGAACTGCTGGCTGTTTTAGAAAGTGCAGGAAAAACTTTTTCTACATTTTCTGCTTCTAGCTCAAACCAATCTTGCAAAATAGTGCTTAAAATTACTTTAAAATCAATGATATCTTCTTTGGCATCTGAAAGATTGCCCCCATTGCCCAATACTTTTGATAAATCTGAATTTTTACCAATTACACCTGCCTTAATTTTACTTCCCATCACAAAAAGTGGAGCTACAGTACCATGATCACTGCCATAAGAATTATTGGAAATGGCTCTTCTCCCAAACTCTGACATGGTAAGTGTAAGAACTTTATCTGCAATGCCACGGGCTTTTAGATCATCTTGAAAGGCTTTCATCGCACTCGAAACATGAAACATAAGTGCGGCATGGCTTCCCAATGAATTATCGTATTTTTCAACTTGGTTTACGTGTGTATCAAACCCTCCAATGCGCAATAAGTAAATTTTTGTCGTACAACCTCCACTTATAAGTTTGGAAACAATTTGCAAATTTGAGCCTAGGGCATTGTACAAACTGCCTGAAGGAGCAGCAAGCGGATAGCGATTGGGGTAATTTATGTTGGTTTTGATTGCATCGCCTTTTTTATAGGCTTCCTGTATTCTTTTGGCATATTTATCTGTGCCTTGCTCTATTTCTAAAATCCATTTTAGCTCTTTGCCATAAAGCGAATCTTTCATATCTGGCGTTGGGAAACCACGTGGATCTACCTTGATTTCATCATTATAACCTGTCAAATCGCTTACCAAATCAAAAAAAGTAGAAGGGTCAGGTATCGAAATTGCAGATGGAACCGTAGTTTCTGTATTAAAACCTAGTGATACTTCATTGCTAAACTCCAAACCGAAAGGAAATGGCATATCCTCATTGGGAAAATTTTCTGGGAAAAGTAATCCTGTACGTTCATATTCTAATTCCAAAAATCTACCCATCCAACCTGATGAAATATTTTCACTTGCTCCTACTCCACCAAACCAAATATCTCGGCCTTTAAAATGGGAGCCATTCATGTTTTCATAACCCACATTTTGAATTACAGACAATTCTCCTGAGTCGTACAAATCTTTAAATCCCTTCATATCAGGATGAAAACCAATCTGTTGCGAAGCAGAAAGTTTTGAATCTACTTCAATAAATTTCCTTTGACCTGTATCTGAAATCGCAAGATTGGGGCGCAAATTGTAATAATCGCTGTATTGTGAAATTGGAATTACAGCATTGAGTCCATCATTGCCACCATGCATTTGAATAATGACCATAATTCTGTCATTTTTGCTTATCGCAGCCGATGCACGCAAACCATTCATAGCTTGCATTTCTTGAAACGTGATGCCATTCAATAAAAAAGCACCCCCTGTGTAAGCTAGCGATTGTTCTATAAATCTCCGTCTTTTCATTCTCTTAAATTTAACTAAAGTATTTGATATTCAGGTGATTGCATGATAACATAAAAAATATTTTTTAAACGTGCTACGGCATCGTCCTTTGTCATTTGAGTTCCCGTATTTCTATTTGTCCAGTTGAATGTCCAATTATCAAAACTCAAACCACCCAAATGATACAAAGCCAAATAGTTATACCTTTCTGCAGAAATTTCAGTATTAATGGTAGAATAAACCAAGAGTTTATTTGCCATATTTTGAATAAGGGGCAAGGCCAATTTCTGGTTGTTTACCGTTGTAAAAGAAGTGGCTAAAGTATCAGAAATGCCATTTGCAGTATCATTAAACCAAGCTAAAGCATCTATATAAGCCAAATTATCGGCATTATTTTCAAAAAGATCTTTCACAAAAATGTATCTTCTCAAAAGCGTATTCGTATTTATCCAACTTCTTGAATACAAAGGAGCTTGATAATAAGCCTCATAACCTGCTACATCATAAGGATTTAAGAACAATAAACCCATCGAGTTGATATAAGAATTAATTTGCGACATTTTATCATTGAAAGCCGGAGTACCTGAAGCTGGAAA
>JAAFJZ010000372.1 GCA_013298205.1 Cytophagales bacterium | reverse complement strand
CTTCCGATCTCATTAATCCTTTTGTAAAATTATTTGAAAACCCTATAGAAATGACCTTTGAGCAAGGTGGTGGGCAATCAGGATTACGAGCTTTTGGATATAAAAATTCTAAATCTGCTATCAATTTTGGTTTAGAAATTGAGGCAAGGGTAAGTTTAAAATTCGCTGATAGGCTAATAGGAACGAGTTTTTTAGAAAACCTTAATGTTTTTGCTAACTATTCATTTATTAGTTCAAGTGTAAATGTGAGCAATACAGCTGCCAATTTTAAAGATAGACCTTTACAAGGGCAATCGCCTTATATCATAAATATGGGTTTTCAATATTCTGACCCTAAAAGAAATTTTGATGTAACGCTAGCTTACAATAGAATCGGAAGAAGGATAGCATTCATAGCCAACCAAACTTATGATATAATTTGGGAAAATCCCCGTGATGTGTTAGACTTTTCCGTTTCAAAAACTTTCTTTAAAAAACTGCAAACTAAACTTACCATTGGCGATCTTTTGTCTCAAGATTTAATCTTTTACCAAGACACAAAATTTGGCAATACAGTAGAAACAGGAAACAATATTTACCCATTTACCGAGCAATCTTTTGATTCTAAAAAAGATATTATAGCCTTTAGATATAGAAACGGATATACAGTTTCTCTTTCTTTAGGGTATCAGTTTTAGTTAATTCATAAAAAAAATTATAAAAAAATAAAAAACACCTTAGATTTTACAGTAAATTGTTAATTTGCGGTGTTTTTTTAATAATATATAGAAAAAAACTTTCAAAAAAATATTAAACGTTTATCATTATCCAACTAACATTATGAGTTATATAGAAGAAATAGTAGCAAGACAAATTTTTGATTCAAGGGGTAACCCAACAGTAGAAGTAGATGTATATCTTGAAAGCGGAGCAATGGGGCGTGCAGCAGTTCCATCTGGTGCTTCTACAGGCACACACGAAGCAGTAGAATTAAGAGATGGAGATAAAAATAATTACATGGGTAAAAGCGTTTTGAAAGCGGTTTCTAATGTAAATGATATTATCCAAAATGAATTAATCGGTTTCTCAGCTTATGAGCAAAACATGATTGATAAAGCCATGATTGAACTTGATGGCACACCAAACAAAGCTAAATTAGGTGCAAATGCGATTTTAGGTGTTTCTTTGGCGGTAGCTAGAGCAGCGGCAGAAGATGCAGGCTTGCCTTTATATCGTTATATTGGTGGTGTAAGTGCTAATGTCCTTCCTGTACCGATGATGAATATCTTAAATGGTGGTAGCCATGCTGACAACTCAATTGATTTTCAAGAGTTTATGATTATGCCTACAGGTGCAGAAAGTTTTACTCATGCCATGAAAATGGGTTCTGAAATTTTCCATAGCCTAGCTAAAGTATTAAAAGAAAAAAAATATTCAACCAATGTTGGTGATGAAGGTGGTTTTGCCCCTAACATTCCTTCAAATGAGGAAGCGATAGAATTGGTATTGAAATCAATCGAAAAAGCAGGCTACAAACCTGGTCATGATGTATTTATCGCTATGGATGCTGCTGCTTCAGAGTTTTATGAAAACGGATTATACCATTTCAAAAAATCTACAGGCAAAAAATTAAATTCAGATGAAATGGCTGCATATTGGGCTGAATGGGTAAAAAAATATCCAATTATCTCTATTGAAGATGGTTTGGCTGAAGATGATTGGGCTGGCTGGAAAAAAACAACAGAACTCGTTGGCTCAAAATGCCAATTGGTAGGAGACGATTTATTTGTAACCAATGTAAAAAGATTGCAAGAAGGTATTGATAAAGGAATTGCAAATTCTATTTTGATAAAAGTAAACCAAATTGGCTCACTTTCAGAAACCATAGATGCAGTAAATCTTGCCAAAAGAAATTCTTACAAAAGCATCATGTCGCACCGTTCGGGCGAAACTGAAGATAGCACTATAGCAGATTTGGCTGTAGCTTTGAATACAGGTCAAATTAAAACTGGCTCTTGCTCTCGCTCTGACAGGATGGCTAAATACAATCAATTGCTTAGAATCGAAGAAGAACTAGGTGATGCAGGAGTTTGGTATGGCAAACTTGTTTAGAAATTAAAAATTAAACCAAAGGCAATATTTTGAAAAGTTTTATTTATCCTAAATTCACAAAACCAATTATTATGAAATTATTCACTAAAATCACCACCCTACTTGTATTAACTTTTTCAGTTTTATTTTTTGCTTGTAAAAAAGAAGAAAAACAAGCTGACACCCAAAACGCTACAATTTCAAAAGAAGACAGCCTTGCAGCCGTAAAAAAAACCATCTTAGAAAAAAGGTTTTTGGAGTATTTACCTGATTTTCAGACCCTTGTTTTAAGCTTTGAAGGTGATATGAGAAATGTAGCCATAGGTGATTCTGCCTCTGTATTGGTTTCTAAAGAAGGGGGAACACAAGTTTCAAAATCAGATACTTTAATTCAATACCAAATCACCCTTAACAAAGAAGAGTCTGCCAACATAGATTACCTAATCAAAGATGGCAAAGTAAATGGCATGAACCTTTGGGTAAAAATGAAAACGGAAGACCAAATGACTGCAATGGTAACAGAGTTTACCGATTATTTCACCCAAAAATATGGCAATGTGGGTTTTAATTCCAAAGGTCAGGAAGTGTGGAAAGCTACCGATATTCATGAAGTAGATATTATAGAAGAATCTGTTAAAGGCAAACTTGTGCTTGATGTATTGATAAAATAACTTTTACGAACCATTAAAAAACTAATTATTTTAATTCTCAAAATATGAAATACATCGTTCTATCACTCGCTTTGATTTTCTCTACAAGCTTATTTGCTGGAGATAAAGACACAAAATGTGGGAAACTTGAAAATCGCCAACTGTATAAAGGAGAAAAAGGCGGTTGTTTTTACAAAACCAAGAAAAATGGCAAAATGGAAAAAGTATATGTAGATAAAAGCAAATGCAATTGCTAATTACATTTGGTTTTTTTAGATTTTTTTCGGCTTTAAATTATTAAAATATAATCTTAAAACAAATTAAAAATATTTTTTTGTTTTTACGCCTTGATTCTATAAATACTCAAAAATTTAACGGTAATCGTCCTCATTTTTTAGCATACTCAAATAGCTATTGTATCTATTTCGGCTAATGTCTTCTTTTTTTAAAGCCTCAAGCACTGCACAGCCTGGCTCGTGGATGTGTGTGCAATTATTAAATCTACAACTAGATTGCAAATCTCGCATTTCAGGAAAATAATCGCTCAGTTCATAAGAATTGATTTCTGTAAGCCCCAATTCTTTTATGCCAGGCGCATCTATAATCCTAATTTTATCAGTAACTT
>JAAFJZ010000371.1 GCA_013298205.1 Cytophagales bacterium | reverse complement strand
AATCAAAATTTTAACTTATTTATTGTGATACTTTTTTTCGCTTATTAACATAAATATTAAAGTATCTCAATGCCTAAAAAAATGATTTTAAAAGTCATTATTATAATAAGTATGCTTTGTTTTTCAAAAGCTTACGCATTGGAAAATAATGTTTTTAACTTTAAAAACCAGATATATACTTATGAGTCTTCAGATTCATTAAGTAAAAAAGTATTAAATTCAGAAGTTAAGTTTTCAAAACCCCAATCAATAGACGAAAGCCAGTTAAGTACCGGTAACAAATGGAATTGGGTAAAATTTAGAATAGAAAACCCCAGTAAGCAAGTTGAAAAAAAATACTTGGTAATCCAAAATGGACTTATAGAAAATCTTTCTTATTATATAAAAAACGATATTTCTAGAAAAGTAATTGTTTCATTTCATACTGGCATAGCTCACCCTTTTAGCCAAAGATTAATACAAAATAGGCAATTTACTTTTCCCATTGTTCTTTCTCCAAATAGTTCATACACAATATATTTGAGGGGTCATTTAAACACGGGTACACTTATGATGCCCTTAAGTTTATTTTCTGAAGCAGAGTACCAAGACTACCTTTTGGTTCATAATGGCTTAAGTATTTTTACAGTTGCTATATGGTTTTTTTCAATTTTAATAGGCTTAGTTTTATATTTCATTTTCAAAGAACGGTTGTATCTTTTTTACTCCGTTTATGTTATATTATTAATGTTGTTTTGGGCATCTTATGAAGCATTAAGCTATCAATATCTTTGGCCTAACAATCCATTTCTAGCCAACAATTCAAGAAATAGTTATTTGTTAGCTAGTGTTTTCTTTGCCGCTTTTATGCTCTCTATTTTAGGACAAAGTGGAAATAAACTTTCTTTTTACAAAAAAATAATCAAATATTTGAGCTGGTTATTTGTCCCTTTAACTGTTTTAATATCAATTACTTCAAAATATTATTTTAATTGGTGTGGTAAACTGGTTGTATTAGCCGATTTGTGTCTTATTCTGGTAATTTTAATTGTAGTTATATCGTTAGTTAAAAAAATTAAAGAAAAAAATGAATATAGCTTTTTAGCTGCAATATCTGCTAGCCCAATGATATTTTATGTTTTGGTTCAATTTCTATCTTATTATAAAATAATAAATATCTCACGCACAGGTTTTTTTATGCAATATGGTTTTGGATTTTGTTCTATTTTTGAAGTATTATTTTTACTTAACTTATTGGTTTTTCGAATCAAAAGAATAATCGTAAACAATGTACTTTCAGAAGAAAAAGTTTCTGAATTTTCAACACTAATAAGCGATTATAAAAAAGGAGTATTAATAGAAAAAGAGAAAACAAGTTACCAAAGCTCTCAAAACACTTTGGAAGAATTGAAAGAAATCATGAAAAACATTAATTATCAAATAATTGAGAACCAAATTTTTAAAAATCAAGGACTTACGATTGTTAAACTTGCAGAGCAATTAAACTATTCACCTCATATTATATCAGAATGTATCAATCGAATTGAAGAAAGCAACTATAACGATTTTATTAATAAATTTAGAATAGAAGTAGCCGAAAAAATGCTTTTAAGTTCAGATTTCAAAAATTACACTATTGAAGGGATAGGTGAAGAAGTTGGTTTTGCTTCTAAAGCAACTTTTTATTCTTCTTTTAAAAAGTTTACTGGAACCACTCCAAAACAATATTTAGTTAAGGTAGAATAATTGTATTAAATACAGTATTTTTAATTGTAATTTTAAAATCACATTAATAAGAATTTTATTCTGTTTAAAATGATTTTAAAATAATTTAAAAAATAAAATTTTGCATATTGAACTTTTCATTCATAATGTGATTTATAGTAGTAAATTAAAATTATATTAAAATGGCACTAAGACTTGGCGATTTAGCCCCTGATTTCAAAGCAGAAACTTCAGAAGGAACAGTAGAATTTCATAAATGGCTTGGCGATAGTTGGGGCGTATTATTCTCACATCCTGCAGATTACACACCCGTGTGTACCACAGAATTAGGTGCAGTTTCAAAATTAAGAGATGAATTTGTAAAAAGAAACGTGAAAGTTATTGCGCTTTCAGTTGATGATTTGGCTTCTCACCAAGGCTGGATAGGAGATATTAACGAAACGCAAGAAACAGAAGTGAATTTTCCTATTATCGCAGATTCAGAATATAAAGTATCCAATCTTTATGATATGGTGCATCCAAATGCAAATGATAAATTTACAGTACGTTCTGTTTTTGTTATTGGAGCAGATAAAAAAGTGAAGTTAATCATTACTTATCCAGCTTCTACGGGAAGAAATTTTGTGGAACTTTTAAGGGTAATCGATTCATTACAACTTACAGCAAACTTTAGTGTAGCCACTCCTGCCAACTGGAAAGATGGTGAAGATGTGGTAATTTCCCCAGCAATCAAAACGGAAGACGCTTATGCTAAATTTCCTAAAGGGGTAAAAGTAATTAAACCTTACTTAAGAATGACTCCTCAGCCTAACAAATAAAATGTAATTTGAAAATCTGATGAAAATTTTTGTCAGATTTTTAACTATTTTTCTAAAATATTTTAATGGTGATATCACAATTTTTTTAATAAAAGAGAAGCTTTGTTGAAATTTTGTTTCAATTTTATTATTTCAAACCTTAATAATCTAACTAGTTTAAAGATTTTATTCAATTTTAATGATTATTAAATTTTTTATAATAAAATCTAATAATTTTCTACTAAAATTGTTTCATAATATGAATTTATTTCCAAAAACGATGAAATTTTGTTCCATTTTAGTTCTATTGCTTAGTTCTTTTTCAGGATTCTCACAATATAAATTCTCTAAAGACCCATTTAAACTTCCTGAAGAAGTAAAAAAAATGATGGAAGCTTCTAAAAATCCTGAAAATATAAAACTTTCAGAAAGATTTAATAATGTTTGGTTTGGCTCTTTTTATTCTGATAAGCAAAAAATAATTATTACAGACCAGGCTGTTTTTATGAGTGATAAAAAATACAAGCCTAATCCTGTATTTTTTTCGTATTTTGAAATGATTACTTCTGCTGCTGAAAGTTCGGCAATGACGGCTGCTAAAATAGATAGCTTTCTTTATGTAGTAGGTTATTCCATAGATTATCAGGCAGACATATTAATTTTAACTAAATTTTTCAATAATTGCTCAACAATTTTCTCAAAAAAAGCACTTTATTATTCCAACTACAACAAGTTATATGTAAAAGCACAGGATTATTCTTTTTTTATAAATGACGGTTCTATTTCTGGTGAAAAAAATTTAGAAAAAATAAAAACACCAACTACTCCAGAAATTGAACCCAAAAAAGA
>JAAFJZ010000370.1 GCA_013298205.1 Cytophagales bacterium | reverse complement strand
CATCCAAATGCTAGTATTACAACTTCTGTTCAAACCAAACTTTTGGGTTTAACTTCTGGACAGCAAAATTTTGTACAAAATAACTATTTTGGCCCCGCTACAGGTGTTGCAGTTGTGATTTCTCAAAATCCACCTGCTAGTGCTGTGGTACAAGGCTCTTGTGCAAATGCAGGTATTCTATTAACTGGTAGTTCTGCAACTGCAGCTTCAGTATCAGGCTGGTTAGGTGCTTGTTTAGGAAATACAGTTCCAGGTCTAAGCGCAACTCCTATTAGCTTAGTTGGTTTCACAGGTTATATCGCACCATCTGCTTATAGCACAAGTGCTGCTCCTGACTTTACTTTAGGAAATGTATCATCACCATTAGCTAGTGGAGCATCTTTCAGTAATTCACTTATTTCGCAATTTACAAGTGCAGCTTCTCCTTTTGTAAGCTTTAGCTCCTCTATTATTAATCCGTTTAGTTATTTGATTTCTACAGTTTCGGGTGTAACTGCTCCAGCCAAAATGGTTACGGTAACTTATGGCAACATAACAGCTACTTCTATCAATATCACTGCTCCAGCAGGTTTTGCAGTTTCAGAATCTGAAAATGGAACATATTCTACTAGTATAGACCCTTCATTATCACTAGGCGCGAATAATACATTTAGTTTCTGGATTAAAAGCACAAGAACTACAGAAGGTAGCGATAAAGGATTGGTTACACTTTCTAATACCCAAATTTCTGGTGCAGCGATTGCGGTATCTAATAATGCAGCTTTGCCAGCAAAACCAATTTTGAATACCAGCAAGGCGAATATTAGTTTTAATGCTGCTTCTGGCGTGATTGAATCTTTAAGATCATTTATGTTATCAGGAACATTTCTATCAGGTAATGTAACATTAGGTTCATCTTCTACATTTATGTTATCTTTAAATTCTACTTCTGGTTTTGTACAAGATTTAACCATCCCATCAGTAAATGGTTCTGTAAATTCTATTGTATTTGTTAGTTTTACTGGGATGAACACAAATTATTCAGGTTCTATAACTGTAAATAACACAAACAACGGAATAACAGCAAGTAAAACAATCGCTTTTACAGCAGATGCAAGACCTGCTTTAACTTTCAATGTGAATGATTTACCTAACAACCAACCAGTTATAGCTCCCTTGATTCAATTAGGTCCTACAGCTTCTACCAATGTATTTCCTTTGGTAATAAATGCAGTTAATTTACCTGCTACAGGTTATACAGTTACAGGTGCGAGTACAATAAGAGTATCTACAAATTCTACTTCAGGTTTTGTTGCAACTTTAAATATAACGAGTCCTAGTTCAACAGTTTATGTAAGGAACCAAAGTACAGCAACAGCCACGTTTTCAACATTAACACCAGGTTTAACATTTACAGCTGATAATATGACACAGGCTACTTTAAACGTTGGCAGGGGTGTAATTAACACTAGCACAAGTTCAGGTATTCAAGTTTCATATAGAAACGGCCCATTGTTTACGCCTTTAACTAGCGCACCTACAGCACCTATAGAAATCCCTTTCTATGCTCAAGTAACTGGTGTTGCAACTACAAGTTTGGGTATTGCTGTAAATAGCCTTTTTGATATGTCAACATCTGCTTCAGGTACATTCGTTTCTTTAGCAGATTTTACAAGTTCAAGCACAGGAAGCTCATTAATGTATCCATTTGTAACTGTATCTGGTTCAGGATCAAGTTTGTTTTCTACAGTTGCTGGTAGTGTGTTTGTAAGAATGAATACAAATAACTCAAATGCTTTAGCTCCCGGAAGCACGTTCAGTTCTAACCTTGCAGCTGTATCTGGAGAGCTTGTATTTTATATGTCAAATATACTTCCAGCTTCTCCAAGTGCGAGTTCGAATACCAACATCGTACTCGCTTTAAGAGGAAGAGCTACTCCTATTACATCGGTTTACCCTACTGTAGCTCCTTCATTCAATACAGCTTTAAATTTCCCGTCAGCATCTGCAGAGTTTTCTATAAGTGGAGAAAGCGTAATTGAAGCTGTAACTGTGAATCCTACAGCTGGTTTTGAAGTATCTGAAAGTGCAGATTTCAGCACCGCAATCGGCAATTCTACAACTCCATTAAGTCTAGCCGCTACGCCATCTACAGGAGTTTTTTCTAAAACTTTCTTTGTAAGAATGGATGGCAAAACTTTAGGTTTGAATAATGGCTCGATTGTAATCAAAAACAATAAAGCTTTAGATCTTACGATTGCTGTTGATGGAAATGTTCAAAGTTTGCCTATTCCAGTTTTATCTATTGGCAATACTCCTACAACATTTGCTTTAACATCTACAACTAACTTGGCTATCATGTCAGTATCTGGTTCTCAGCTTTCTGCACCACTTAGAATCGATGCTCCAGCTGGATTCCTAATTTCTAATAACACTACATCAGGTTATGGAATTACCATCTTAGTAGGTTATTCTGAAACAATCGGAACCCTAGGAACTAGTGTATTTGGAAATGTTCCTACTACAAAAATCTATGCAAAATCTACAACTACAGTAAATGGAACAGGTAATGTATCTTTTGGTAGTAATGGAGTAACTACTGCATTAGGCTTGAATGTAGCTGTAACATATACCGCTCCAGCTACACCAACAATTACTACACCATCAAGTTTGATTTATTCAATTTCTGAAACTGAAAATGCATATTTACTATATCCTAACCCATCAAACGGAATAGCAAATCTTACGGCTTCATTGATACAACCTACTAATCTTTCTGTAAGTATCATGAATGTAGAAGGTAGAGTGGTGTACAGTTCTAATCAATTCTTTGATGCTGGAAAGGCAAACTTTACCATTGAAGGATTATCAAAAGGTTTGTACTTTGTAATTATCAATGATGGTAAAAAAGTAAGTAAGCTTAAATTGTCTGCTGAGTAAATCAGTATTAAATATTTTTCACTTTTAAAAAAAGCCTTACAGATTTAAACATCTGGTAAGGCTTTTTTTTTATTAAATGATTAAATTTTTTCTCTATTATATAAATTTCAGATATTTGATTTAAAACTAAATTTTACTAAAATCTAATTTAAAATACAATTTTAAAAAGTTTGAGAATTTGGATTGATTTTTTTTACTCAAAAAATCGTTATTCTATTTCTTTACTTATACTATGGGTCAATAATTTGTAAATACAATATTTCAGATTATTTGGTATTTCAATGTGATACAATCTAGTAATAATTTTAATGGTTGATTTAACTGTATTGGTCGAAAAAGTAGAACTTTTTTCTACCATATTTGTAGGATATCATGTTACATTTTTTAATAAATAATATTCTCACATGATTTGATATTGTATTCAATATCAAAA
>JAAFJZ010000037.1 GCA_013298205.1 Cytophagales bacterium | reverse complement strand
GTAGCAATTTCATAAACTTCAATAGGTTTAAGATCCATGACCTCAGCCACATGCTCCATCACTTGAGGGCTTAACCAACCTCCTAGTTCAGCTTGCGCCAAATGCAATACAGATAGCAAAGCAGATTTACTTTTTCCTACAGGAAATTTATTTTTATATTTTTGAACCAAAGCAAGTGCTTCGGTTGAAAATTGAACTTCTGTTATCATATTATGCATCTAATTCTCCAGCTATAACATTCATACTACTCATAGTCAAGATTGCGTCAGAAAGATAAGAACCTTGTATCATTTCAGGATAAGCTTGATAAAAAATAAAACATGGTCTTCTAAAATGCAATCGATAAGGTTGTCTTCCTCCATCACTTACCAAATAAAAACCTAATTCTCCATTTCCTCCCTCAACAGCATGGTAAACTTCTCCTTTTGGTGCGTCAATTTCTCCCATGATAATTTTAAAATGGTAAATCAATGCCTCCATATTATTATAAACCTCAAGTTTAGGAGGTAAATAATATGCAGGTGCATCAGCAAAATGACTTCCTTCGGGTAGATTTTCTATGGCTTGTTTGATAATTTTCAAACTTTGCCACATTTCCTCATTCCTTACCATATAGCGATCATAGGTGTCGCCATGTTGACCTATGGGTATTTCAAACTCAAAATCTTGATAAGAAGAATAGGGTTCCATAATTCTTACATCATAATCTACTCCAGCAGCTCTCAAATTAGGTCCTGTAAAACCATAATTTAAGGCTCTTTCAGCAGAAATTGGTCCCACTCCAATGCATCTATCCATAAAAATTCTATTTCTATTAAATAGATTTTCAAATTCTTTTAAGAACTTAGGAAAAGTTACTAAGAAGTCTTTAATCAGAGATATGGCTTGCGGAGTGAAATCTCTTTCCATACCACCTATTCTGCCAATATTTGTAGTTAAACGTGCACCACAAACAGCCTCGTATATATCGTATATTTTTTCTCTTTCTTGAAAAGCATAAGTAAACCCTGTTAAAGCTCCTGTATCAACGCCTAAAATGCTATTACAAATGAGATGATCTGCTATACGAGCTAACTCCATGATAACCACCCTCATGTAATCTACTCTTTTAGGTGTTTGAATTCCTAAAAGTTTTTCTACTGTCATGTGCCAACCCATATTATTAATGGGTGATGAGCAATAGTTTAATCGATCGGTAATGGGCGTAATTTGATAAAAAGGGCGATGCTCTGCCAATTTTTCAAAAGCTCTGTGAATATAACCTATAGTTTGGTCTGCAGAAATGATTTTTTCACCATCAAGCTGTAAGATATTTTGAAAAATACCATGTGTAGCAGGATGGGTCGGCCCTAAATTAATGGTATTAATTTCACTATCTTCATCTAAAAGATGTGCAGGGATTTGATTTTTTGTTTTGATTAACTCCATATTGCTTTATTATCTACCAAAGAAGTCATCTTTTTTGTCAGTTCTATAAGGATCTTCAAGAGGATATTGTTTTCTCATTGGAAAAACAGTCATATCATCTACATTAAGAATGCGCACCAAATTAGGATGTCCTAAAAAATTTATACCATAAAAATCAAAAGTTTCTCTTTCCATCCAATTTGCAGACTCAAATAAACCTGTTAAAGTCTGAATATCAGGCGTTTCGTAAGGCAGGAAAAATTTAATTCTAATTCTTTTGTTATGCTTAAAACTATGCAAATGATAAATTACTCCCAATTGCAATTCTTGCTCAGGAAAATGAATACCACACAAATCGGTCAGAAAATTGAATTGTAATTCTTGCTCTTGAACTAGGAATTTAATTAAATCAACATTCTTAGAAGCATCTGCTACAATGGTTAAAATGCCATAATTTACCTCCACATTTTTGATGTAAGCAGCAAAATTCTGATTTAAAACTTCAATAATTTTTTCGTTGCTCAAGTCTTCCATTTTTAATCTATTGCGTATTTTTCCATAAGTTTTGAATACTCTATAGATTCTCTTCTGCTAAATCTTTCTTGCTTTGCAAGCTCTTGTATTTTCATAAATCCATCAAGAATTTGCTCTGGCCTAGGCGGACAACCAGGCACATACACATCTACAGGAATGATATTGTCTATGCCTTGCAAAACACTATATGTATCAAAGATACCACCACTTGAGGCACAAGCTCCTACTGAAATTACCCATCTTGGCTCAGCCATTTGCTCATAAACATGTTTAAGGACAGGAGCCATTTTTTTTGCAATTGTTCCAGCAACGATTAATAAATCTGCTTGTCTGGGTGAAAAACTTACCCTTTCGCCTCCAAAACGAGCTAAGTCATAATTTGATGACATAGTAGCCATAAACTCGATTCCACAACAAGAAGTTGCAAAAGGCAATGGCCAAAGCGAATTAGCTCTAGCTAAACCAATAACATCATTAAGCTTCGTAGCAAAAAATCCTGGACCTTCTACCCCAGCAGGTGCGTTTGCAGTTTTCATTTGTTTTTATTTATAAACCAAATAATTTGTCCAATTGTTTTTTTACTCCCAGTCTAAAGCTTTTCTTCTAATCTCATATAGAAAGCCAACAAGAAGCAAACTTATAAATATCAACATCGCAACAAAACCTTGTAAGCCTAATTCTCTAAAATTAACAGCCCAAGGGTACATAAATATCACTTCAATATCAAACAACACAAATAGAATGGCTGTTAAAAAATATTTAATAGAAAAAGGACTTCTGGCATTTCCCACAGATTCAATTCCGCACTCAAAAGCTTCTAACTTACTTTTCCCCGCTCTTTTAGGTCCTAAAAAATGAGTGGCTAAAATGGTAGTAGCTACAAACCCAAATGCAAAGATAAATTGCATGAAAATTGGTAAATAATCTATAGGAATATGAGTTGGCTGCATAAAGTAATATTATACAAGATTTTTTTAAAACGAACACAAATCTAGGTCTTGATTTTGTTAAAACCATCATAGAATTAAAAAAAAAACAAAAAAAAAATAATTTAGAAGTTTTCTAAATAAAATAAAATACTCAAAAATTAATGCTTGATTCTCTTAAATTCTTGCATTATTTTTTCGTTCTAGAAAGGCGAACATAAATGCTAAGAATAATGAATAAAAAGGAACCATCGGCACTTTGTACCTAGACAATGCTCCAAAATTATATGATGTCATCCCAACTGCTAGCGCAAAAGTTAAGCTAAAAAAAAGGCAAAACGATATAAAAGGATTTAAAATAAGTAATCTTATTACCGACCCAACTCCAATTTTATACACTACATAAAGTGTAGCTAAAAGGAAAAATAAAGATTCTATTCCACCTAAAAACATCGTTACAGAGGCACATTCCCATAAATAAGGTCTGTAAAGAGAAACATTGATTGCTAGTGGAATTTTTTTAATTACACCTGTTATGGAATAATCGTAATCACCTAAAGTATAAGCAGAAGATCTTTCTCCCCACATACTTCCAGAATAATTTATCCAAGAAGCTGTTGCATATGCGGTTTGTTGAATGTTTGCTACGTTAAATTGTGTTCCTTCTGATATTTTGGTTACTATCATAAAACCAGAGCCTAAAGCTATTAAAATCATAAAAGGTTGTAGAATAATTTTTGTCATTTGTGATTTAATATTACTATTGTAACGAAGTAATAAATACATCATTGCAGCTGGTATGAAACAAGCTATAATATAAACTTTAACAATATAAATTACATAAAATGAAAAAACAAAAATAGTCCAGTTTAAAATTGTAAATTTTCTTTCCATAAAAAGTCTTACAAAAGCATAAAAAAACAGCCCAAGACAGCATAAACTGATAGAATCTTTTAAAATTCCTCCACCCCACATAATAACAGATGGAGCTAAAAAAATAGCATAAAACCCTTTTTTAGTCAATTCCGGATACAAATCAGTAAATAATCGAAACATTAACCAAGTACCTAGAAAACTGACAGTCGAAAAAAATAATGTCATAACTAAGAAAGTATTGAATGAAAGTAACGCAAAAAAAGATGCTATTTTAACTATAAAGTAGGTAGAATTACCTTGAAAAAAATATAACTGATACATTATACCCGTTAAGTCTGGAGGACATGTTTCATAAGTAGCCCATAGACATCTAAAGTATGTCATAAAAGAGTGATCAAAAATAATATTCTTCATAAAAATGCCACTAGTGTAATAAACAAACGTATCTCCTGCACCTTTATAATAATACTGATATATTAAACCTAAAATAATTCCACCCAAAACTTTAGTTAAAAAAGCAGGGAAAAAATAAGGAATAATTTTTCCCTTATTTTGGCATAAAGATTTCCTTGAAGCCATCATCAATGCAGCTATAAACAATCCATATATTGGTGTAAGAAATAAATCTTGAAAAGTAATATGAGAATAACCATCATGAAATGAAATTAAAAAAATCATATTAAATTTAGCAATCATTAAAATCAAGGAGTTCGTTAAAATACAAATATACTAAATTCATTTTATACAATTTCAAAACATGGTGGATTCAAGTAATAAATGCAACAGCTAACTACTGCATTTATTACTTGAATCCGTGCAATTTAATAGGTGGCTTTTAAAAAAATAAAAATAAAGTATTTTTATTAAAATGATTGTTCTTAAAACTAAATAATAATTTAGAAATCTTTTTTTTAATAAATAAGTATAAATAATTTAATATGCTTTGATTTATATTCTTTATAACATAATTTTGATACTTTAGTTAAACAATGAATAAAACATTTTTAAAATTCTTAATTATTTTATTTTTAAGTTTTATAAATTCTTTTTTTGCGATAGCTCAAAACAAGCCACATCACAAAACAAAACATGTAACTATAAAACATCATAACAAGACCTTAAAAGGGAAAACAACTGGAAATAAATCTGTTGGAAAAGAAAAAACAGTAGAAATCGCAAACGATACAAGCAAACAAGTGGATTCAAGGCTTAATGCTAAAACAAAACATCACATTCATCATCATAAAAGAAAAGAATATAGCTTAAATATCAAAAGTCAACCAGGTTTTTTTTGGTCTAGTTTGGGAATTGAAGCAGAAATATCAATAAAACAAAAGTATTCTGCGGGAATAAACATAATTGGGAAGTTAGCATCATTAGATGGCATCGAACAGATTTCAAAGTCTCGACAAGATGATTATCTACAAAATGGAATTCTGATTGAAGGTTTTTTTCGCTATTTTCTGCATGAAGAAGATCATCATACTTTTCATTCACCTACTGGGTTTTACATTCATTCATTCATTGGAGCATCTAATATTATCTATGCGGATGGAAATATAAGGCCATTTTGCATGCACAATCAACTCGAATCTGCAAAAGGAAATCAAATTCAAACTCCTTCAAATATAAATAGCCCTAAACCCTTCTACGGTGGAGTTGGTTTTGGATATCAATTTATAATTTTGCCTGGTCATATTATTGGCAATTTTTTATTAGCTACTCAAGCTAATGTCAATTCAAATGATAAATTCATGATTTCATTCTTTGTTTCTCCTTCAGTCGGATGGTTGTTTTAAATCGAAAACTTTACGTTTTATTTCTTATTGTTCTATTTACTTTAAGTTGTAAAGAAAATTTAACTATTCCAGACCCTGAAGTTTTAGGTAAATGGACTGATGATAATGTTAGGTTTAATTTTAATAGAAATATGTCGTACGGAATGAAATTTTTAAGAATAGGTTCACAAAAAGATACAGTAACTACAGACAGTGCTTTTGGAGAATATACTGTTAATAAAACTACTAAAACGCTGAGTTTAGCACAAACAGGCTATAAAAAGAAAAATGGTGAAATTATTTTGAAAAAAACTTCAGCCTCTACATGGAATTACTCAGTTAATAAAGACACTTTGATATACTTCTCCAGTACTACTAATGGCAAATTAAATAGAGTACCTTAAATCAACTTTTTTTTAAATTTTATTAATCCCAAAATATAAATTAGATTTTCTGTTTTCTAAATTTAATTTGAAAAGTAATTTGAAATGAATTTAAAACAACTTTTATGTTTTGTTTTTTTTATTAATTATCAATTCTCCTTTTCTCAGGAGAATTTAATAAGGTGTGGCAATAGTTTTTTAGATTCAATTCAATTTACTAAAAACTCTGATTTTTTTAAACAAAGATTACTTTTAAATGAAACCATTAAATCTAGAATTCAATCATTAAAAAAAGATGGTAGTACATCCAGCATAATCACTATACCAATCGTAATGCATATTTTATATTACAAAGATAGTGCAAGTCAAAATATTCAAGAAAATCAAATTCTATCTCAAATAGATGTTTTAAATGAAGATTTTGGAAGAAAATCGGGCACTAATGGCTTTAATTCTAATCCTTTAAGTAAAGATTCAGGAATAAGATTTCGGCTGGCTGGTACCTCACCAGACGGTTTACCTACAAATGGAATCGTGAGAGTAGAAGTAACCGAAAAAAGCTTTGAATTAAAAGATGAAATTAAAATAAAGTCCTATAGCTATTGGCCTTCTAATCAATATTTAAATATTTGGGTATGTAATCTAAGAGGATTTATTGGTGTTGGCCAATTCCCAGATATGCTTAACATGGCAGGTATCGCTTCAATAGGAGGAGCTAGCTTTACTGATGGAATTATAGCAAGATATAGTTGTGTAGGCCGAGTAGGCAAACTTAATAGAAATTATAATCTTGGTAGAACTATAACCCATGAATTAGGACATTGGCTTGGACTTTTACACCCTTGGGGTGATGAAAATTGTGGTGAAGATTTTTGTGATGATACTCCAAAAGAAGATTTTCCAAATAATGTTTTAAATTGTAGCATTAAAACCTCTATTTGTTCGAATGTTACAACAAACCCTATGATAGAAAATTATATGGATTATTCTTTAGATAGATGTATGAATACATTTACTTTATGTCAAATCGAAAGAATGCAAACCGTATTAAGTATTTCACCTCGAAGAATTTCTTTAAAAGATAGCCCAGGTTTGAAAGAAGTCTATTCAAAAGAAAGTTTTGATATTTATAATGTATTTGGAGAATCCAAAATTATTTTCAAAGCTGAGTTTTTCTCTAAAAAAATTATTGAAGCGAATATTTATGATCTCAATGGAAGACTTTTATGGTCTCAATTCTATCCTATGTTTAATGAAACTATAGAAGTAGATTACATTTTTCTTCCCAAAAGCATATACATTTTAACCGTAAAAAATGGTAATTCAATCAAAAGACTTAAAATTGTTAGATAAAGAAAAATTTTAGACTTCCTATTAATTTTTCTTTAGTAACAATCAAAAAAAATGCCATTTCAAACATAATTAAAATTCTTTTTAAACAAAATTCGAAAATTTAGGGGTCATTATGATAACGAATATGTTTTTTCTTGCTTTTGTCAGCTAGAACAGCATCAATAATATGGTTATGAGTTTTAAGCATTGACTCAGCTTGAGGAATAAGCAAACTTTTAGGGAAAGTTTGAATAAACCATTCTAACTTTTCTACATATTCTTTGTAAGCTTCACTTTTTCCTATAGACTTGATTTTTAAAATCCAAATTTTGTCCTCAATGTCAGATTTTGGATAAGCGGCTAAAGCATAAGTTAATAAAGAATCCGATTCCTTTATTTGTCCGATTTCCATAAGTTGGTAAGCATTTTGGTAAATTTTTGACACAAGCTTATTTTGAGTATTGGTTTCTTTTACATAATCAGGATTTATTATTATTTTAGCGTATAAAGATTCAGGAAACTGATCTAATAATATTTTTTTGTAATAGTCTGAACGCTCGATATTTTTCTCTTGTTTATAAGATAAATAAAGTAAATATAATGCTTCCAAAGTTCGTTCGTGATGAGGTGCTCTATTAATCAGTTCTTCAAACTTTTCAATAGCATAAATAGGCTCATCAAGTTTCAGTTTATAGATCTTAGCAATATTAAAAAGAGCTTTTGCTAAAATATCTTCCGCCTCAGCCACTTTTTCTGGAGAGTTGGGCATATCTTTCATGAAATTTTCTCTTTTAACTGCAGAAAGAGCTTTTTCAAGCTTCTTTTTATAGCTTAGGTTTTCAAGATTTTCTTCTTTAGCTTTTGTTTCTTCCTCTTTTTGTTTAGCACTGGCTTTGCTTTCATTGTTATTGACAACAGACGATGTTTGTTCTTTGTCTGTCATTCGCCAATTGTCTTCCAAAACTCTCGAACCCCAAGTACGAGTAAATTCATTTTTTCCATTTTCTATTGCCTCATTATTATAAAAATACCATTTACCAGAACTTAAATTGTTTGAATTAGAAAAAAACTGGCTGGCAGACGTGCTTGGCAATGTTATAGATTGATTACCACCTGCTCCAAAACCAGTTGTAGCTTGACCCTGTTGATTTTTTTCTTTTTCTAATTTACGAGCGATTACAAATTCTTTTTTAATTCTTTCTTTTTCGTCTAATACCATTTTATCAAGTTTTATATTTAATTCAACTGTATCTAGTTTCGACATTAACAAAAGACTATCTTGGGTTTTGTAAATAGTCCATTCTTTAACAAACTCTGCAAGTACTTCCTTTCTTTTTATCATTTTTTTGTATTCGGGATGCAATTTCGGAAAGTTACTTGCTGTGCTATCATAATATTTGTAGGCAAGAATATAATCTCTTTTTTTCTCATAATAAATAGTAGCAAGTTCAAAAAAAGAATAGGCTTTTTGAATTTCAGTTACTTTAGGAGCTTTTGAAGCCTTTGTAAAGTTTGAAATTGCAGAGTCTAGCCTTTCTCTTTTTAGCTCCAGTTTACCTATCTCATAATAAATTTTGCCTTTGAGCTCAACATTTTTATCTTCTGAAAGCATTTTTTTAAATTGTTTATACGTTTTTTTAAGAATTTTTTCATTAGAAAAATCCGCTGTTTGAGCCATAAACAAGCGCGAATGGAAGTCCATTTCATAGGAAGGAATTAGCTGGATACATTTTTTGTAGTTATAGTAAGCTTCCGGATTATAAGAAAACTTTTGAGCCAGTTGAGCAATGGTGAAATGAATTCTAGCCTTATAATTTTTATCGCCTTTTATCAAAAAAACAGCTCTTCTTAAATAAACCAAAGATCTTTCTGGTTCATTTTTAAAAGCATAAAAATGAGCCATCGTAAGAAAGTAATCTTTTTTCATTCGATCATCTATTTTTTCTTTTCTAATAAAGTCTGCAACAGATTCAGCATTATCTATTTCATTTTTGGCCATATAGGCATGAATTAAGCTTATCAAAGCCCAATGTCGCTTATATTTTACTTGACAATTAGAATTTACATACTTAAAAGTTTCAATTGCATTTTTTAAATCCCACATGTAAAATCTACTTTTGCCAATCAAAATGAAGCAGTTATCAGCCCATTTACTACTTCTGTGCCATTGAACAGGGCGAGAAGATTTAGTTATAATATCTTCACAAACACCTTTATTCCCTTGTGCTGCTATAGAATCAAAAACAGGATAAATTTGAAGAATATAATTATAATCATCTTTTATTCCGTCTCTCATTTTCCTTTCCATTTCTAAAATTCTCTCTTCTGCCATGTACTCATAGTTAAAACGAGAGGCAATGTCATGATAAGGTGTGGCAATTAGTCCTTTTGCATCAGGATGACATCCTTGCAGCATAATAGATAGAATACACATTAAAAATAAAATGAATATTTTAAAAAAACCGAAAATGCGAAAATGAACTTTCATTCAAAAGCTAATTATAAAGAGGAGTTGGTTTTATAGAGTTGAAAAGCTTTCAATAATTTAATAACGAATACTTGGGTATAAAAATACAAAATATTTATTTTATAACGATTAATTTAAGCAATTATTGAGGAAACTCTTAACTGGGTATAAATAAATGAAAAATAAGTTTCAAATCTTAATCGTATTATTTTAAAGCAAGTAATATAGATCTTTTAAATATTGAAATATTTTTTAAATTTGTTCAATTATTATATAATTAAAATTCTTTAAAATAATTAAAAGTTCAACAAACACAAAAAAAATTGACACGTACAATACATTATGTTTAATTATAAAAAACATTTTTATTTCTAAAAAAATGCTTCGTTCCTTAATCAATTCTAATTTAATATACTATCTTAGAATAAATTTAGATGGATATTATACTTTTACGAATAATTATTTCAATTCTAAGTTTGCTCATTTATCGCCAAAATTTATAAATACTCATTTTTCAGGTTCTATACACCCAGACGATACTATTAAATGCAAAGATGCAGTTATTTATTGTTTAAATAACCCAGAATCTTCAATTGAAGTTGATATTAGAAAACCCTACTCTGATGGAACTTATTTTCATACTTCATGGGAATTTTCACTTTATCAAGACCCCAATAAATCTGAAGTAGAAATACAATGCATTGGTTTTGATTTTACTAAAAAACAAGCTCAGATTCAATCAATTATTGAAAACTTACCCGATTCTGTATTTGTGGTTGATAAAAATGGGATTTGTTTAGACATTATAGTCTCTCATAAATCACATAAATTAGAAATGGATAAATTGGGAATTGGTAAACATTTCGACATAGTTACACCCAATAAAAGTATTTCTATAATGGATTTTATAGAACAAACTGACCAAGTTGGAGACATTCAAGGAATCAAATATTATGAAGAATTTAAAAACAAAAAGAAATGGTTTATAGCCAATCTTTCTTCTTTAGTATACGATAAGGAAAAATGTTTTTTATGGGTTTCAAGGGACATTACCCAAATTGTGGATTATCAAATTAAAATTGAAGCACAAAATAAGAAAATGTCTGAAATTGCACAATTAAATTCACACCAAACACGAGCGCCTATTGCAAGAATACTTGGATTAGCTAGTATTCTAGAAATCGATTCATTAAGTGAAAAAAATAATCAAATTATACAGTACGTAAAAGAAGCTTCTATTGAGTTGGATAAAATAGTAACTCAAGTTTCTAAATTGTCTGATTTATCAAATTGAGGTAGTTTTATACAACTATTGCAACCTCTTCAATTTTTTCTTTTCGTTTATTTTTTAATCTAGGGGCTTTTTTTTTAGTAAAATCTACTAAAAGGATTGGCAACAAAACCATATTGGTAATGGTAGCAAAGAACAAAGTAAGACAAGTAAGAAGACCTAGGGCGACTGTTTGGCCAAAATCGGAAAACATAAAAATACCAAATCCTATCAAAAGAACACCCGAAGTATAAAGCATACTTACTCCTGCTTCTTTTATACTTATACAAACGGCTTCAAGAGTTGAAATATGTTGACGTTTGATTTCTTGTTTGTATTTACTCAAAAAATGTATGGTACTATCAATGGTTATTCCAAATGAAGTGCTAAATATTACTGCAGTACTGGTTTTAAGTCGAATATCAAAAATACCCATTACTCCAAGTGTAATCACCATAGGAATAATGTTTGGAATAAGTGAAATGAAAATTATTTTAGCATCAGTAAACATAAATGCCATCATAAATGAAATCAATATAAAAGCGATAACCAAGCTTTGCCCCAAATCATTGATTAAATATTGGTTTCCTTTCATAAAAAGCACTGAAGTTCCTGTAAGGTTTACGTCAATTTGGGTATTACCAAAAACAGATGCAATGGCGGGCTGAATTTGGTATTTTATCATAGAGTCCATTTTCATGGTTCCCACATCTGCTACTTTATAAGAAATTCTTGCCACTGCTCCAGTACTATCTATTAG
>JAAFJZ010000369.1 GCA_013298205.1 Cytophagales bacterium | reverse complement strand
ATATTAATGTTTATTATTAATTAGTTATCTATCAATCCTCTACCAGATTTTTTGATAATTCCTTTAGTTTTTAATTCTTCTATAAGCTTATCCAAAACCCCATTTATAAAAATATGACTTTTGGGTGTACTATAACTTTTAGAAAGCTCCAAAAATTCGTTTAAAGTTACTTTTATTGGTATAGCAGAGAAATAAACCATTTCAGAAATGGCCATAACCAAAATGATGATATCTGTAAGCGCAATACGCTCTTCATCCCAATTTTGGGTATGGGAGCTAACAATTTTTTGGTATTTGTCAAACTGATTTACAGAATGTTCGAACAAATCTAACATAAATTGTTTGTCATTTGTCCAATCTTGGCTTATAGGTGAAATTTCTATTTCATCATTTTCGTCATTTACTGATTTTAGGGTATCAGCTACCATACCTTTTAATATATTTTTAAAAACATGAAGCACTAATTTTTTGTCTTGTTCAAAATCAAAGACTCCATTTTTTATGTATTCAAGAAAAACCTTATCGCTGTGTAAGTTTTTTATAACTAGCATTCGCAATTCATCAAACGAAATGCTGTTTTTATGTTCTTGAAAAAGATTTTGTAGCTCTTTACTTTTTTTAAGTTTGCTTATTACTAGATTTTTTCCAAACTGAAAATATACTTCAGGTAACTTGTTGGTATCGAGTTTTTTATTTCCATTTTCTACTTTTTCTACATCAGATGCTTCAGCAATATCAATAAGTATGGAAATAATTTGTATATAGTAAGAAAAAATGAGTTCAGTTTTAAAAGTTAAATTTTTAAGCAATAAGTTTTTATCGCTCAAATTGGTTTGAATAAAAAATTTGAAAGCTCGCTCTGCTTCAAGTATTATTTTTTTATTACTTTCGGTATTAAAGAGCTTTTTCTCATCTTTATTTATTTCTCCTAAAATGGCAATTGATTTTTGTCTTTTCTCTTCTAACGCTTCTTCTGTTTCTGGAGTAGCTGTAAGCACTTGATTTGCAAAAGCTGAAATAATCTGGGTTTCCGCCAAATGATAATTGGTTTGAGAAACCTGTTTGTAAGCATATAAAGCCTTGAAAGCTTTTACTCTAAGTAATCTCCTATTGAGCATGATTTGAAAGAAATTTAAGCCTAAATCCGATAGAAACATCGTTTGGGCGTGCATAATTAGTAAAAAAAGATTGATTTTCTATTAATTAATGCATGAATTTGATTAAAAGTGATTTTATTTTTTTTAAAAAAGCTTTTATTTAAATTAATCTAGCAAAATGAGTTTAATATTATATTTTAGAAATCAAGTTAAATTATAAAGTCTTCATAAACTTCTTCCATAGAGTGGAAATTTTGTGTTATTTTTTTTACGAATTTTAAATCTTGAGTATGCTTAATAACAGATTCTAAATTGGCAAAGTCCTCTACAGGTAGCTTATAAATTTGCTCTAAAAAAGGGATTTCATATTTTAAAATGTATTTGTTATTCCATTCAAAAATAGAAATCTTGATTCCTTCAATTACGCTTTCATTTAAAATACGCATAAATGCTTATTATACTTTTCCTGCATTTAATTGATCTTGATAATCTTTTAGCTCATCCCATTTTCCATCTGCTGCAAGCTGCGATTGTTTTGACCAAGTACTCGGATCATGCATTTGATATCTTGAACCCGCGTTAACTAAAATTTGTTTGAGGGTGTCAAAATTTGAATTGGAAAGCTGTTTGAATGTATAGATTTCGGCTTTATTTAGTAATTCTTCTATTTTAGGACCGATTCCTTCCACAATTTTTAAGTCATCTTTAGATATGATAGGAGATTGGCTTACTGAAGGAGTTGAAAAACTCTCACTTTTAGAATTATTTAATTCAGCTTGAGTTTTTAAAGTTTTTGCTTTGCAAATATTTAATTCGTCTGTCAGTAAATTAACTTCTGATTTAGACTTGTTTAAATCTAAATTAAGCTTTTTAATTTGAATGTTACTGTTATTATCAATAACTGCGGTTGATTCTTGTTTATCATTTTTAAATAATAACCAAGCAATAATAAAGCCAAAAATAAATGCTACTAAAAGCATTAAGACGATTTGAAAAATTGCGTTTCCCATGTTTTTTAGGTTTAGTTGTTAAGGATTAAATTTAAAATCTATTCTTCTGTTGGCATTTCTACCTTCAATTGTTGAGTTATCTTGCAATGGTTTTGTTTCGCCAAACGAGTTAGAAATTATAGCCTTTTCAGAAACGCCATAAAAACATAATCTGTTTTTTACAGTTTCAGCTCTACCTAGTCCTAGTGTATAATTTTTATCTTCTGCACCCATATTGTCTGTATGACCAAAAATTTGAAGTTTTTTATTCGGATTTTCTATAATGAATTTAGCCATTTTTGTTAAAAATACCTCTAAATCAGCATTTGGGACGTATTCTAATGATCCTTTCTGAAATTGAATAGTAAATGATTCCTCAAATTTTGATTGTGCTTTTACAATAGATGTATCTTTATTTTCAGGCTCTAGTTTTACTTCAGTAAGTGTTTCTGATACATTAACTTCGGTTTTTAATTGAGAAGGGCTATCTGGGCAAAGGAACTTAATTTTGCAAACGTACCAATATGTACTTCCTCCAGACCATGCTAAATATCCAAGTAAGAGTAATAATATTTTTATATTCATAAGAGTAGTATTAAAATCCTATTATTAAATAATCTAAAAACTGAATTTGGTATTTGATTTCATAAATTCAAATGAATACTTAATTGAGTTTTATTATTACAAATATACTGATTCAAATGAAAAAACCTAAAATATTATTTTTTTACTTTATTTTATATTGATTTCAATTACATTTTATAAAAATAAATAATTTAAACTTTTATTTCTTTGATTGGCGCTTTTATCAAATATTAAAAATGTTTTATTTTAAGAAAATGCTTCTAGCTCATCCATTTTTTCATAAATTGAATTTCCATTTTTTTTCCAAAAATGGTGCTCTATTCCATTGCTTAATACCAATAAATCAGAGATTAGCTTTTGATTATAATTAAAAAGCTGCTTGGCATGTAAAGAATTAAGTTTTTCTTTCATAGACTTACATTCTACCAAAACAATGCAATTCCCCGTAGGTCGAATAATCTTTATATCTGTTCTATTTTTCTTTTGAATAAAAGTCTTTACGCTTGTTTCAATACTAAACCAAGATTTTGGGTAATTCAGATAATTAATAAGGTAATTTATCCAATTTTGTCTTACCCACTCTTCGGGTGTGAGTACTATGTTTTTTTTTCTAATATTGTCCCATATAAATACCTGATTGTTTAAGGTAAGGGTTTTTGCCTCAAAAGAAGGTAATGATAGCA
>JAAFJZ010000368.1 GCA_013298205.1 Cytophagales bacterium | reverse complement strand
CTTTTAGCGGAATTTTGGCACACAAAAACTTTTATGCCATTCAGGCACACCCCGAAAAAAGCGGAACCGTAGGCCAGCGTATTTTAGAAAATTTCTTGAAATTATAGTCAAAATAAACTTTATCAAAATTCGGACTTTTGTATAATTTGATTGTATAATTTGATTGTATAATTTGATTGTATAATTTGATTGTATAATTTGATTGTATAATTTGATTGTTTTTTAAGAAAACAATGCGGGTAAATGTTTTTATGATGGTATATTGATAGAATTATATAAGCCAAAGATTAATCCAAACCCAAACCGTAAAACTGAACATGCGTTTTTGCAGGTAAGGTATTTGTTAGAAAAATTTTGGTCTGATTCGGTATCTGAAATTGGCTTTGGTCAAGCCTATAATTAGTTGAGTTCACTAATAATTTTATTCCACTTTTCTTTGTGTTCAAATTTTAAAGCGGTGTCGTTTTCTAATAAGTTTACATATTTATCTATGAACTCAAATGTATTGTTAAGCAAACGCAAATAATATTTTAGTGATGGCATAATGCCGTTCACAATTAATTGGCAACCGTGTACATTTTTAATCCGTTGTATTTCTGCTTGTATTTTGTCCCACTCTTCTTTGTCTGCTTGTGGTGCAGTAGAAAGAATATAGTAACGATTAACGGCAGTTGTCTGAAATTTTGAATAGGCATCCAAAACAAGTTGCAAGGAAATTGTAATCCCATGTTTTACTTCTACAGCTTCAAATGCTCTGTTGTTTTCATCTATAATTTCTATGTCTCCAATTCTACCGCTTCTTGCATCTGCCGAAGTATGACTTTCAATTGGTAAAAGTTTTTTATTCTCAAATCGTTTTGCTTCGATTATCAAACATTCGTAAATTGCATAAAAAGCTAAAGCTGGTAGTCTGGATGCACCTTCGGCTTTGTATGATGAATGAAAATGTTTGTCTAAAAGCCCTAAAATTGAGTTTATGGAAAGTGTAGTAGGCTTTGCTAAATCAATTGTATGCTGATTACGTTTAATGATAAGTCCTTGAAATAGGTAACTCAAATATTCAATACAATTTGCATCGTTTTGAATATTGTCAAGTAGTGTTAAGAATGCAGCTTTTAAACTACTTGGATTTATTGCACCTGTGTAATTTTGATCGTAAGGGACTTTCTGCTCTAATGAACGTGTGAGCCAACCACTTTCTGCCATTGCAGGAAACTTGCATTGTTTCAAAAAAGGCGTAATATTTTTATTATCAAATGTTCTGCCCGAATAGCCATTTAGAATTCCGTCTTGATGGTTTCTAATATCTTGTTGGGGATGAAGTATTTTATAAACAACACTGGTAATAAAAACCGTCAGCACGCCTTTAGCGGATTCTGAATATTGAAGAATAGTGTCTAATAGTGCTTTTTCTACTTCGCTTATATCGCTTGTAATAGTTTCATTTGAACCAACAGCAGACATAGCTTTGTTGTATTGTTCAATTAAAAACTCTGTAGTTGTTGCGGCCATCTATAATAATTGTGCTTTTATTTCTTTTGAGATTTCTGTAATCATAGGAACACAAACAGAGTTTCCAATTTGTCTGTACAACTCTGATTTGCTATTTATTCTAATGAATTTTTCTGGGAATCCCATTATTTTATAACATTCGTTTATGGTCAATTTTCTAACTTGTCCTTGATCATAAATCCAAAATCTTCCTGATGTTTCTTGAGAAGGTAAAGCAGGATGCAAGCCATCAGTTGAGTAAATTCTGTTTGGCTGTTTGTGAACCCGTGAAAGATGTTCTGTTCCTAGTCTTACCCCTGCTTTACGAATAGTCTTGTTGCGATAACCTATAAAAATTAGTCCTGAATCTTGAACTTTAGGTTCTTCAATCAGAGTAAACGGTTCATTTAAAAATTCAAAAGCAACACCCTTGTCTAAAATGTCTTTTAAAATTGGTTTGGGCTTTGTTTTAAGTTTTGTAAAATCAAATAATGCTGACTGATGCCCTATGATGACAATCCTTTCTCTATTTTGAGCAACCCCAAAATCAGAAGCATTTAATACCTTCCACGAAACTTTATAACCTAAAAGTTCTAAGTCTTTTACGATAGTCCTTAAAGTATTTCCCTTGTCGTGATGAACTAAATGTTTTACATTTTCAAGAAAAACCACCTTTGGTTTACGCATTTCTATAATCTGAAAAACGTTGTAGATTAATGTTCCTCGTGTATCTTCAAAGCCTTTCATTTTTCCCGAAATGCTAAACGGTTGGCAAGGAAAACCTGCGGTAAGTATATCATGTTTTGGAACTATATTTAAGTCAAGTTTGGTAATATCCCCAAATGGAATCTCGCCAAAATTTATTTCATAAGTCTTTTGAGCATGAATATTAAATTCGGAAGTAAATACACATTTTCCTTTTATTTCTTGCATCGGGATTCTGAAACCGCCAATTCCTGCAAAAAGGTCTATAAAAGTGAAGTCATACGTTTCTGGTGGTGGGAAAGGAACGTCAAACTTAATAGGTAGATGAAGCTGCATTTGCGGCTCTTCTACAAGGTTCAAACTTTCACCTAATGTTAATAAATAGTCAGTTGCTGGTTGTTTGTAATGTTGCATAACGCCATTCACATTATTTTGAAAATATTGGGTAAAATCAGCCATATCTTGTCTGTGGCTTTGTCCACTTCAATTTGTAGCTTTTTCAAACATAGAGTACTTAACGATTGTCAATTTGTAAGATGCTATTTAGGGTTGCAAGGTGGCAAAAATTACACAATAAATTGGCAAAAATGTTAACATAATTTCCAACTAGCAATTTGTTAGATTTTAAAAGCTCATTTCTATGTTTAATGTTGGATATTTTACGCATTAAATTTCCTATGAATATCTCACCGCAGCAATTATAAACGCAGGTATCCTATCAAACACATTAAAAAATTCCTCATCACAAAAAAAAACCTTGCCCATCTATCCAGATTTGGCAAAGTCTTTGGTAGAAATCCAAATAATATTTATTGGGTTTTTAGAGCTTAAAACGGCAAATCGTCCAGATCGCTATTGCCTTTATTACTATCGGGCTGCGATACCGGTTTGGATTGAGTTGAACTATCCGTATTAGCAGACGCATTGCTCCGATAAGGTTGAGTATCTGTGCCACTATTGTTATCCGACGGCCTAGATCCCAAAAGCTGAAAATCCGGAGAAGCAATTTCTAGGGAAGTACGGTTTTTTTGATCTTTATCTACATATTCGCGAACCCGTAATTTGCCCTCCACAAATATTTGGTCTCCTTTTTTTACATAATTCATGACAATATCTGCTTGCTTATCCCAACAAGATATTCTAAACCAATCGGTACGTTCTTCGG
>JAAFJZ010000367.1 GCA_013298205.1 Cytophagales bacterium | reverse complement strand
CAATCAAATTGGAGTTTTATATTCAAGTGCAGGATATACTGAAAAGGCATTAGAATTTTATGAGTTAGCATTTGAAAAGAATAAAAATGCCACAACAGCCTTTAATTTTGCTCATTCATTAAAAAGCAAAAACAAAGAAAAATTCAAAGAAATTCTTGAAGAATCATTACAACTTGAACCAAATAAACCACATTCACTTTATGAACTTGGTAAATTATTAAAAAGAGAAAAAGATGAAAAAGGGAATGAAATGATTAAGAAAGCCTTTGACAATTGGAAACAAAAATATGATTCCAATACAATGTCTGAAAGTGATTACAGTTGGCTTTCATCGGCAGCCGATGAATTAGGAATGAGAGAGTTTGCCCAACAAGTAAGACAATCCAAACCATCATTTAAAGGCGAAGAATTATACAATAGTGATAACTTGACACAAACACATGCCGAAGAAGGTTTGATAAAACAATAACATAAAAAAATACAAACAATGGCTTGGATGATAAGAGAAGACCAACTTGACCCTGAACAAAAAGATTTCGTAAACAACGAATCAAAAAAAACAGGTAATATTTGGGTTAAGGGGTTTGCAGGTAGCGGAAAGTCCGTTTTACTTGTTCATTCACTTAAAGATATTTTAAAAAAAGAACCAAATGCAACAGCAGCAGTTGTACTTTATACTCATTCGCTAATTGATATGTTTAGAACAGGAATGAAAGAAATTGGACTTTCTGAAACAATTCCTGTAATGACTTATTATGAATTTGTTGACAGAAACACTTCAAGTTATGATTATATTCTATGCGATGAAGTACAAGACTTACCAGCAAAAGTTTTGTATGCAATGAAAAACAGAACAAAAAAAATAATTGTTGCAGGAGATTCTAACCAATCAATTTTTAGCACTGACCCAAAATGGCAAGAACCGACAGTGAATCCAGAACAAATTGGAGATATAATAAATGCAAGAGCATTTTCTTTGAATATGATACACAGATTAACAAGGAGTATAATTTCAGCAGTACAAAAAATATTACCAAATATGAATATTTTTGGAGCTGCAAGAGACACTACAAAAGTTGATGTAAATATTCGATTATGTGAAGCAAATAGCGAACAAGAAGAAATTGAATATGTTTTTAAGGAATCACAAAAAGGAACAGCGATAGGCGAATCCTCTGTTATTCTATTGCCAACACATAAAGCAATTGAAAAATTTATTGAATTACTTTATAAAGTAAACAATAAAAATCTTGTATCAATACCCAAAGACAGATGGAACAAACCAGATTATAATAGTTTAAATACACAGCTAATAAATTCAAATATAAAGGCTCAATTTGTTGGCAATGGCTATGGTTCTTTAAAAAATGCAGAGACTAATAAGCATACAATTATTATGACTTATCATAGTGCCAAGGGATTAGATTTTGACAATGTATTTTTACCTTTTTTAAATAACAGTTTATACATTACACCCAATAATGAAGAAACTTTATTTATGGTAGCAATTACAAGAAGTAGAAAGAATCTGTATTTGTCATATTTTGGTTATACCCATAATTTGGTTGATAAATTTAAAGGTGGTTGTACTGAAATTTCAATAAACGAATTAAACAATAATAAAAACAATTCAAGTCAAAGTGATGATTTTGACTTTTAACGAAAAGTATTAATGACTAAATTTTTAGCAATAATAAATAGATATGAATTTGCCCAATTTTACAGATTTGGGTATATGTGTATTTCAGCATCTGAATTATTACGATTTGCTGAAATAGATTCAATGGAAACTAAATCAAATTTAGTTTCTCATTTTAAAGACAAAACCCCATTTGAATATGACCAAGAGTATTTGATTATTCATTTAGATGAAGCAGTTGATAATGAAAAAACTATTAAAAAATTTCAGATTTCAGATTTAAAATCAATTTATCCTTTATCAAAGCAGGCAAAACAATCTATTCAAGAAAGAATTGATACGAGAATTAAATTGGAAGAACCAATCTTTGAATCTTTAATTCCTGCGATTATTTCAAATATTCAAAACATTGAAATTGAAATGGCAATTTCTGCACTTTGGACAATTTTTGATTTAAGTGGTTCAAGCGAATTAATTAAGCACAAAATTGGTTTTGAACATATTTGTAAAGGCATTGAGTATCGAAAAGAAGGAATGAAATCTTTTCAATTACAAAATGAGAATATTTGGTCAATACTAATGGCTTACGATAGATACGAATATTTTCCAAAATCAACTCTTGGATATTTTTTTGATGCAGGACAAGTTTTTGCTTATTCAAAACAATCTAATTTTGAAAACAGCAAACTTTTTACATTACTTAAATCTATAAAAGAAGATAGTAAAACACCAATTATAATTTCTAATTTAGAGAATTCTGAACTATCAAAATCCTACACTTCAAACACTAATTTTGATAGTTTGAAATTTCACATTGTTGCACCGTTGTATTTAATGCTGAAAGATGATTTAAGAACTTCTGATGATTTAAAACAATCAAAGTATTTCAAAGAATCAAATTTAGAATATTTAAAAACATTTGGAGATGAATTTAAAGCCGCAGTTATTCTTTTAGGGTCTTTCTTTGGTTACAAAAAAATATATGATTTGTATTATGAGAAACTAAATTTATCATTTTTTAAAGCTTACAAGCCTGTTGTTAATATTGCCAACAATACACAATCTTCAATTGACGTAGTTGAAGAAACTATTAAAACCGAAACACAAGAAATTGAAGCAACTAATGATGAAAGCACTTTAAATGAAGTAATCAAAGTTGAACAAACTTCTAAAAACGAAATTCAATTAATTAAAAATGAAACAATTACTGAGAATACAATTACAGAAAAAGCAGCAACAGAAGAAAACTTATTATTGAATCAAAAGTTCAATATCGAAGAATTTATTTTAGACATATTAAAGCGACAAACTCAAATTACACTTACAGACTTAGCAGAAAAAATTAAAGTTGAAAAAAACGACAAAAAGAAAAGGACAAATACAGAATTAGAAAAAGAAATATCAATTTTAGTATCTTTGGAAGTAACAAAAAAAGCACCAAAACAAGTACGGCTTAGGACAGACTTATTTGGAAATACTAACACCGAAAAAATGGCCAGCAGCTAACAAGGGTTTTGCAAAAGTGGGGCTGAAGTGCTGAATTGAGCATTTGGAATTCTAATGAACATTTGTGGTAAATTGAACATTTGTACTTCTAATTCCCCACCTTCGCAAAGCCCCAAACCGTTAGCAGTAACCTTACCGAGCATTCACTAACTCTTCACCAGTTAGTGAATAATAAAAGTTTTGCAACTGATGAACATACAGTATTTTAGGTAACATAATAGAATGTTTATTT
>JAAFJZ010000365.1 GCA_013298205.1 Cytophagales bacterium | reverse complement strand
CTAAAGCCACAAAACCAATTTTATGAGACAAACCTATACTAGCTCGAGTTTGATTAAATTGCTCATCTCCAATACGTAATAAACCCAATCCACCCACAAAATGTCGAACAGGTAAAACAGCTACACAAGAAAAAAGAGGTAAATGAGAATTATGAAAACGATTTTCGAAGCCAACTCCTAATCCACTTTGACTTAAAGTAGCCATTGCGGCTTGGTTGTTAAGAATAGAATAAGTATCTGATAAAGTTAGGGATGCACCTCCCAATCCTTCTGATCTTGCCCCTAAACCTGTAAGTATTTGTGAATATCCAAAATGCGAAATCATTAAGCAAATCAGTATATACTTCATGTTAAATTTACAAAAAAAGCATTTCTGCGTTTGCAGTAGTTACTTTTGCTACTTCTTCAATCGAAACACCCCAAATATCCCCAACTTTAGTAGCAATTTCAATTAAATAAGAAGGTTCATTCCTTTTACCACGATAGGGAGTAGGAGGTAAGTATGGGCTATCTGTTTCTAAAATAATATATTTAGGATTTATTTTGGATAAAACTTCGACTAAATCAGTTTTTTTATAAGTTACCACACCACCGATTCCCAAATAAAATCCTAATTTTGTAAGTTCTTCAGCTTCTAGATATGTGCCTGAAAAACAATGTAATACACCTTTGATTTTACTATTATATTCTTTTAAAATTTCAATTGTATCTGTCATTGCGTTACGGCTATGGATAGCAATAGGCTTATTATATTTTAGTGCAATATCAATTTGATAACGAAAAGCCATCTTTTGAGCATTTTTAAATGTGAGGTCCCAATGATAATCTAATCCGATTTCCCCTACAGCAATACAATTTTGAGGTGATTGGATAGAAAACATTTGTTCAAGTATTTCGAGTGGCTCATGGGTTTGCACATAACAGGGATGCATACCTACCATTTGAAAACAAACATCAGGGTATTTGGCTATGCAATTATCTATTTTTGGTAAACATTCTAAATCTAGACCGGGTAAAAATATTTTTTTTATGCCTTTTTCTAAAGCTTTTGCAACGATTTCGTCTCTATCTAAATCGAAATCTTCATCATAAAGATGGCAGTGGGTATCTATTAAAATCATTAGTAAATCGGTATTTTAGAGTCAATTTTGATTGACCATTCATGAATTCCGCCAGCTAAACTGTAGATTTTAGCAAACGGAAAAGCTAGTTTGAGTTCTTTCACCAATTTTAAACTTTTTAAACCGTGTTGACAATAAAATATATATTTTTTATCAGATTTTGCCTTAAAATTTGTGATAAAATCATTGATTATTATGTTTTCCCCGCCAATATTAGCAAAAAGATGTTCTTTTTGGCTTCTGATATCAAATAAAACTATATTCTCATTCCCATTTTGAATCCATTCGTCAAGGGTAAAAGCTTGAATTTCGATTTCTGAAAGTTGCTCATTACTAAAATGATTTTTATAACAATTTAAGGTTTCCAAATAAATCTCATTTGAGTGATTCGCTTTCAATGATTTTAAGTTCATCGTATTTACATCGTATAAAAAAAGCTTGCCAAAATGATTCTCACTGCTATCTATTTCAGCTAATAATGCAATAGCTAATTGTGCCATAAAACCACCTATCATAGAAGTTAAAGGAAGAAATGCCCCATTTTCAGCGCAATCAATTTGGGAATCAAAATGAGGATAAGGGAAGAATGTTCTTAAATTTGGATGAAAAATACTTTTATTAAATAAAGCCGCATAACCCAACTGAGTAGATACAGCTCCATATAAATAAGGGCGTTGAAAGTAAACGCATGAATCGTTAGTGAAATATTTTGATTCTAAAGAATCGGTACAATCTACTATTAAATCAAAATTCACAACTTGCTTTTCAAGGGTAAATAAAGTAGATTTTTCTAAAAAATATTTGATTGATATATAAGGGTTTAACAACAAAAGTTCGCGTTGTGCGATTTCTGCTTTAGGTTTGCCGATGTCTATAAGTTTAAATAAAAACTGCCTTTGTAGGTTGCTCAAGCTTATAATATCGTAGTCTACTATTGTAATTTCTCCCACTCCTGCAAGCGCAAGTTGCATCAACAACGGGCATCCTAGCCCTCCGCATCCAATCACTAAGACTTTAGACTTTTTTAGCCGATTTTGATGCTCTTTATCCCAAAAATCAAGTGCAAAATGTTTAGAATAAAAAGCAATTTCTGAATCTGAAAACTCTGACATTAAATTATCATTTGATTTACTAAATTCAAAAATAATAGAAAGATTTAATTTACTCTAATGGAAATGAAATGACATTGCTAATGCTTTGGTTTATCAATGCTTAAGAATTAATATTTAAGGGCACAATTAACCAAAAAAAACTTTAATTGTTAATTTTGAAAGCTTGAAATTTCATTTCTTAACAAAAGTCAATGAAGTATAATGGTTAACAAAATATTTTTGCATCATAATTTTAAAAAAAAATAAAATGAGAAATAAAAAAGAAATTTTAAGTACGTTATGGATTTTTGTTACGCTTAACTATTTGTATTGTGATTTAATAGGGTTAATGGATTCAAACTTGTTAAAACAATATTTAACTGGAAAAGTAGAAGGGATGGTTATAAACGAAAGTTTTTTATTTTATGCAGGCATTTTAATGGAAATTCCTATTTTAATGGTTTTGTTAACTAAGATATTACCAAAAAAAGCGAATTGCTGGTTTAATATTATAGCTGGTTTTATTAAAACAGTAGTAATGATAGCCACATTATTTATGGGTGAACCAACGGAGTATTATTTATTTTTTGCCGGTATAGAAATTTCAACAACGACATTTATCGTAATTTATGCCACGAAATGGTTGAAACAAAAAGAACAAAACCTTTAGCGTTTTTCTAGTATTTTCCTTCTAATTCTACTTAAAGATTCTGGCTTGATTCCTATATAGCTTGCAATGTCATATTGAGGAATAAGTTGAAATATATCGGGACGCTTTTCTAAAAGTTTCAAGTATCTTTGCTCAGGTTTGTCTGTAATATATGAAGTCAATAAATTTTGTTGTTCAGCAAAAACAGTTTCCATCACTTGGCGAGAAATTCTTTCAAGTCTTGGAAACTGTTTAAATAAAGATTGCGCTTTTTGTTCATCACCAATTACAACACTAGTGTTTTCCATGCAAACCAAATTATATTTAGAATAAATAGGGCTTTTAGGGTTTTCTAATGAAATTATCCATTGCTCTGCTGTGAAAATATTGGTCGTAATCTCATTTCCATCAATTATTTTAAATTGCCTCACACAACCTTCCATAACAAAAAAAGAATCTTTGTTAAACTGACCTTCTTTGACTAAATATTGATTTTTCGAGTAATTTTTAATTAACATCGTATCTAACAAAATTT
>JAAFJZ010000366.1 GCA_013298205.1 Cytophagales bacterium | reverse complement strand
AATTGAACACTCTTATTGAATCCATTGGCTTTTCGATTTGTAATCCTAAAAAGAAAAAATGCGGAGACGCTTTTTTTTCCGGAATAATAACACTCAATAACGAAGAATGTTGGGTATTAATGGTTGCAGACGGAGTCAGTAAATCACCTAAAGATTGGCTAGCTTCAAAATCTACAATAGAATTTGTAATAGAATATTTGAAATCTCATAAAGCAGAGTTTTCAAAATTAATTAGTTGTGCCGTAAACTTTGCCAATAATAAATTGTATGAAGGAGTAGAAGAAACCTATGGTATGCTTTCTACTTTATCTATACTCATTTATGTACCAACTTTAAATAGTGTTTACTTTACAAATGTAGGAGATTCTCGTATTTATGCAATTAGTAAAGAGAAAACCGAACAAATAAGTTTAGATGATACCGTTAGTGTACCGATTTATGAAAATGGGAAAATTAAATGTATTAATGGACTACCTATATGGAAAAATCCTATTACTAAAGCAATAGGTACAAACCAACAATTAGAATTAAAAATAGAAATGTTTTTACTTGATAATTGGGAAGGTTTTTGCTTGGCAACGGATGGTATGTATTCTATTTCGTGTTTTGAAAATAATGTTAAAACATTGATTGAGTCTCACAATTTATATTTTTCGGAAGAAAAAATTAAGCAAGTCATTAAATCCAAAATTAACGATGATGCTTCACTTTCTTTGATTCGATTTATAAATATTGATGAGAAAGTAAATTTAAAAACCTTGTTAGATGATGAAAAAAACACACTTTTAGGTATTTCAAAAGCAAAAATAAGTAAAGCAATAGAAAATGAAATAGAACAAATGATTTTAAATAAAGAAAATGATTTTCTTCTAAAAACTTTGTTATACATGCAAAAAAATGATGTATTATTTAGTAAAGAAAAAATGATAGCTTGGTTAGAGCTATCAATAAAAAACAAAGCAGAACATCAACAATTTCTTATAAGTATGATACGAAATATATTTTAAAAAAGCTTCAAATGAAAACTTTACAAATAGAAAACCTCTCGGCTGGCTACAACAACAAACTTGTTTTGGAAAACATATCTTTTGATGTAAACAAAGGCGAAGTGTTGGCGATAGCGGGGCAAAACGGTTGCGGGAAAAGCACTTTGCTCAAAACCATTGCACGGATAATTACAGATAACTCAGGAAATATTAATTTTGAGGATACAAATTTGAACAACAAAAACACCTGGGACTTAAAGCAAATTGGCATTTCGTGGTTTGTGCAAGGGGGAATGATTTTCCAAACCATGACAGTGAGCGAACATTTTGAACTGGTTTTGAAAGATAAAAGCAAAAAAGAGGCAATAATTATAAAAGAAGAGTGTTTGAGCTATTTTCCAAGTTTACTAAACTACATGGACAAACGTGGTGGAAATCTTTCAGGCGGACAACGGCAGATGCTTTCTTTTGCTATGTTACTTGCCCAACAAACCGATTGTTGGTTATTGGATGAACCAACGGCTGGGTTAGCTCCCAATATTGTAAACGATGCATTGGAATTTTTAATTAAAATGAAAAAACAACAAAAACAAAAAACAATGATAATGGTAGAGCATAATTATAACGTAGCATTTGAATTGGCTGATAATGTGGCTATTATAAAAGAAGGGAAACTTTATAATATTTTTCCTAAAAAAGAATTTTTAAAAGACAATTTCTTAAACTTACATTTGTATAACTAAATATTAAAATAAAAATGACAAACAAAATCGTAAAATCAATAACCCTATTTACTTTAGGTATGGTGTTGTTAAATGCTTGTAATAGAACAACTGATAATGATAATGTTTTAAAAATTGGATTCATAAATCCAATGACTGGTGAGCTTGCACAATATGGAGAAGCAGTAAAAAGAGGTGTAGATTTAGCTCTTGAAGAAGTAAACAAAAATAAACTTCTAAAAAATGCAACCACTCTCGAAATAATTTTGGAAGACTCAAAAGGTGAAACCAAAACGGCTATAAACTCATTACAAAAATTAATAAATGTAGATGAAGTCAAATATGTAATTGGAGATATATCGAGTACCGTTACCTTGGCTATGTTGCCTATAACCGAGCAGAACAACATATTTTTGTTTTCGCCTGGAGCTGCTTCTCCCAAACTCACAAATGCGGGTAAATTATTTGCTCGAAACTGGCCTTCTAATAATGAAGAAGCAAATAGTGCTGCAGAATATACATTTAACGATTTGGCATTTAGTGAAGCCATTATAGTATATGTAAATAATGACTGGGGTTTGGGACTTCAAGAAAATTTCAAAAATAAATTTACACAACTAGGAGGAAAAATTATAAGTAATGAAATTTATGAATATGAAAGCAAAGATTTTAAAACATTAATTTTAAAAATAAAATCGCTTAATGCTCACTGTATTTATTTAGCAGGCAATCAAGTAGAAATGGGGAATTTTATGAAACAATTAAGAGAAAACAAAATATATCTTACTGTAATAGCAAATACTAGTTTTTTGGTAGAACAATGTTTAAAATTAGCAGGAACTGCGGCTAATGGTGTAATTGTTCCTACTCCGGCATACAACTCACAAGACACCTCGCAGGTAATTAAAAATTTCTATAATGCTATAAAAAACAAATACAATATAGAACCGTCTTTGGCAGAGGCAAATGGTTATGAAGCTGTAATGCTTACCGTAGAAGCCATCAATAAAGTAGGAAACGACCCAATAAAAGTGGCTGAATACATCCGAAATCTTAAAAACCACACTGGAGCTGGCGGTTTAGTTAGTTTTACAAACGGAGATGTGTCGATGCGAAACGAATTTAAAATTATTAAAAATGGCATTGCCGAAACGATACGATAATGGAAGTTAAAAACAAAACGAGAACAAATTTGTATCGAGAGCTTGAGAAAAAGCCCGAGTTATTGGCGTTTCTCAAAAGCGATAAACCGTTGTCTCTTTTGTTTGAATTATTAACTAATGAATTGCCCTCAGAGCGTAGCATATTTTATCAGACTTTATATGCAGGCATCGGAAATACGCCTGTGTATGAACTGCAATTGCCTAATAACAATAAACTGCATATCAAGCTAGAAAACGAAAATGCAGGTGGCGAAAATCATTACAGCCGCTATTGGCTCATACACTTGGCTTTGGCAGAAGCTTTTGAAATAATCGTACCTTATAAGTCAAAAATTATAGAAGTTACTTCGGGTAGTTCTGGCATTGCTTTATCTTACGCTACAAAGGCACTTGGCTATGATTTGACTATGATTGTGCCAAATAAATTGCCCGCTGGTAGAATAAAACCTATGGAAGATGCCGGAACTACAATTATAAAAGTTGATGGATATATAGATGTATGTATTTCTAAACTTAAAGAAGTGA
>JAAFJZ010000363.1 GCA_013298205.1 Cytophagales bacterium | reverse complement strand
CAAAAGGAGCAAAATATATTTCACAGCCACAGTTGTCTGGAAGTATTTTTTCAAAACCTTTTGTGATAAACCTGTTTATTTTTTGATGCCCACTTCTAGGAGCAGGCGACATCGCAAAAATATGCCCTTTGATAAGTTCTACCATTTCGTCAAACTGCCAGCTAAGGTAATCGGCTACCGTATAAGTGGCTTTCAAATCTAATTGCGAGATGTCTGTGATAGGTTTCATGGGTTTATTTTAAATACTAGGGTAATTAATTTGGGGTTAATTCATTTGGTATAATTATTGTTGATAAAATGATTTATTTTTCCGCATCTTAGTATTTAATAAATTTCCCATACTATCATCATTCCAATCATTTTCAACCCATGCTTTGTCCGCTTCTTTTACAAGGATTTGAGAGAAATGCAGAGCAAGATTTTTTTTTAAGTTTATTAAATCCGTTTCTGAAACTTGATGTGCAAACAATTTTAATAATTCTAATTGCACATTTGTAAATGAGCCACTTATCAATGATTGCATTTTTATTTATTTTTTAAATTATATAACTATTTAATCTTTAACGACCACTGAATATCCAGTTAAAACCACCGACTCACCAACTGCGCCCGATTGCGCTTCTATTTCCATCATTGTCCATGTACCTGCAATTGAGGCTACATTTATAGAAAATGCTCCACCAATTAAAGCAGGCACAAGACCTATTGTAGAAACTGTGCCTGGTAATGATGAACCACCAAATTTTAGTCTAAAAGTTCCCGCATTAGATGCTGAATGATTACCAATAAAATTGGCTCTTAATGAATTAGTGCCCACAGGAATAAACACGGGTACAGAAACCAAAGTAACATAACTCAAATTGCTGCTGGTAGCTACCAAATTGGTAAACCCTTGAGATGCGACTAGCATTCCTCCCATGCTTCCGTCACCTTGTACTTTAAGTTTGGCTGCTCCAGCTACTGTTCCTGTACCAATGGCTATACTATTGCTTGTATAACTTACTCCTGCAATAGTAGAAAGCCATGAGTTAGGAGTAATAGAACCTCCTAAACCCAGTTTGCCTAATCCATCTACAGTAACAATGCTCCCAGCAAAACCTGCAAGATTATTGCCAATAATTGTACCGAAATAGCCGATGCCAGCGACAGAAGCATTGCCTTGCACGGCAAGTCTTTCATTAGGCGAAGTTGTACCTATGCCTACATTACCATTTCCTTGTATGCGCATGAGTTCTACTGAAGTAGTTGCAGATGTTCCGGCATAGAAACCATGTGAGGCTGCCGTTGATCCTACAGAATAATATAGAGTTCCTGTTGCTATACCCAATCCGTAATTTTGGAAATCATTGTTAAAATCTTGGTGTAAAACAATTTTTCTATTCGAATTTATATTTGGAAATTGTAAAAGGGCATTAGGATTTGCCATCCCTATTCCCACTAAACTATTTGTATAAATTTGATTGGAAGATGCAGAAATCCACTGGCTAGCAGGAGTGTTTCCCAAAATTACTTGCCCTAAACCGTTTACCGAAAGTATGCCATTGGTCAAAGCATTAATTTGTAAGTTTTGGGTAAATGAAGTCCCTGTGATTGAGCTATTGCCTTGAACTGTAAGTTTTTCATTAGGTAAAGAATTGGCTATACCCACATTTCCATTACCTAAAATAAGCATTTTTTCTGTATCAACCAATCCCGTAGCAAAGCGAATTTTACCCGCTGCACTTTTAGAAGACAAAATAATATCGTTATTTTCAGACCTCATTACCATGTCTCCAGGCGTAGATATCCCAGAAAACAAAGAGGCTGCTCCCGCAATACCTATTCCTCCATCTGGTACGCTTGCTCTACCTAAGAAGATACTTGTACTTTTTGTAGAACCACCGCCAGAAACAAAAATACCTGGTTTTACTCCTGCATCTTCTACTATGACTAACTTTCCTTGTGTAGGGTCGAAAGAAGTACCTATTCCTACATTTCCACTATTATAATAAATACCTGAAGTGGTGTTAATCCATTGAGTTATGCTACTTGGCACTGTAATAACTTGACCATTAGTTGTTATACCTAAATTTGCGATGCCTCCAGCCAAGCCACTCAAAGTTAATGGTCCTGTTAGGCGAGTATTGCCTACTACATCTAATTGAGATATTGGGCTAAGTGTTCCTATACCCACTAATCCTTCGTCAAAAATGGCAGCATAATTATTAGTCGCACCAGCAGCATGAGCTCTTATACCAATGTTTGTTAAAGCATTATTTTCAACAAAAGTATAATATCCTATTTTTGTACCAGTTGTAATATTTGTGTTGCCTGTCAAATCACTTTTAACTCCAACTACAACTGAATTTTGTCCGTTTCCTGTAGCGTCTGTTACAATACTTAATCCAAAGGCATTTGAAAGGTTGGAAGGCATTGTAAAAGCGCTGTTTATTTCTACACCTTTATTCGTAGCATTGCTTGAAGGTCTAGATTTGAATGCTACATTTAATCCTTGATTGTTTCCATTTGTAAGCGAGCCATAATCAAAATCAAATAATGTACCAATTATAGGAGATCCGTTCACTGTAGGATAATATTTAAGATGCAATGGTTCTGCTGGATTTGTTAAACCAATCCCTACAAAACCATTATTTACATTAGAACCTTGATAATAAATATTAGAGCCAGAAGTAACCCATGGGCTGCTTGAAACATTGGCCGAAGAACTTAACATTTGAAAGTTGGTACCGTCAAAAATCACCCTAACATAATGCCCACTCATAATATCTCCAGCTACCAAAACTTGGTTGAAATTTTTTAGAATAGCTCCGCCATTAATACCGTTTAAAGTTAAAGTAGTAGACCCCGTTATGTTTTGATTAGATCTGAACGTAAGTTCCATACCCGAAGGAATACTTGTACCTATATTTCCTGGATAGCTTACTGAAAAGCCATTTCCTGAACCCGAAGCAATGTTGTCAGACTGAGCTTGTAAGAGAAAAGGGATAGATAAAAAAAACAGAACAGATAAATATTTAGACATAAATTATATTTTTTAAAATGTATCTTAATAAGACTTTTTAATATACAAAAGTAGTGATTAATACTAAAATATCACATTTGGTAAATTTTAAAAATTAAGATGACTTAAATTACTGATTACCAATAAGAATGAGTTAATGATTTTGCTTCCTCAAACTTATTTTCACCTAAATTCTACTTTTATACTCTTCATATCCAAAGGTTTTGAGTAGTTCGAATTTGCCATTAAGTTTGATTACACCTATTGAAGGCAAATTGACCCCATTGAAAGTGGTCGTTTTCACCATTGTGTAATGCATCATGTCTTTAAAGATGATTTTATCGCCCACTTTTAGCTCTTTATCAAAAGAGTAATCTCCTATAAAGTCTCCAGCTA
>JAAFJZ010000364.1 GCA_013298205.1 Cytophagales bacterium | reverse complement strand
TATCTTACTTGAGCATTCCTAATATCATTTCTGCAGCAGAAATTACCAATGCCGATGCTATACATCCAGGCTATGGTTTTTTATCAGAAAATGCGGAGTTTTCAAGAATATGCCACGAATACGGTATAAAATTTATTGGACCAAGTGCTGAAATGATTAATGCAATGGGAGACAAAGCCACAGCAAAAGATTATATGAAAAAAGCAAATGTTCCTACTGTACCCGGTTCAGATGGCTTGCTCAAATCAATTGCAGAAGGCTTAAAAATCGCTGCTAAAATCAAATATCCAGTAATTATTAAAGCAACTGCTGGTGGTGGTGGGAGAGGAATGAGAATCGTGAATAGCGAAGATGAGTTTGAAAAAGCTTGGAATTCAGCTAAAATGGAAGCGGGAGCAGCATTTGGAAATGACGAAGTATATTTAGAAAAATTCGTTCAAGAACCTAGACACGTTGAAATACAAATATTAGGAGATAAATTTGGGAATGTAGTACATCTTTCTGAAAGAGATTGCACCATTCAAAGAAGACACCAAAAATTGGTTGAAGAAACTCCTTCTCCTGTAATTACAGAAAGACTTCGTGAAAAAATGGGTAAAGCAGCTATTGCAGGTGCTAAAGCCATTAAATACGAAGGAGCTGGTACATTTGAGTTTTTGGTTGATAAAAACCTAGACTTTTATTTCATGGAGATGAATACCCGTATTCAAGTAGAACATCCTATTACTGAGGAAGTTACTTATACGGATTTAATAAAAGAACAAATCAGAATTGCTTCTGGAGAAAAATTAACTTTTGGCAATTTAGAGCCTAAAGCTTTTTCTATGGAGTGTAGAATCAATGCAGAAGACCCCAAAAATGGCTTTAGACCTTCACCAGGTAAAATCACAAATTTAAACTTTCCAGGTGGAAGAGGAGTGAGGGTAGATTCTCATGTTTATTCTGGTTATACCATTCCTCCAAACTATGATTCAATGATTGCTAAGCTTATCGTAACAGGTAGTAGCAGAGCGGAAGCTATTGCTAGAATGAAGAGGGCTTTACAAGAATTTGTAATTGAAGGCATTCAAACTACTATACCTTTTCATATCGCATTAATGGATAATCCAGTTTTTCAATCAGGTAAATTCAATACTAGCTTTTTAGAATCATTTGATTTCAAAAAACTAGTTTAATTTAATCATTTGATTTGTATCATTTTTTTTCATAGATGATGCAAATCAAATGATTACAGTTTTTTAAATTTTAAATATCTGTTAATTTTTTTGGTATTAATTTTCTAATTTTTTAATAATTCAATTTTTACTTAACCATTTTTTTCAATGTCATTAAAAAAATTTGAAATATCAGTTTATTAATTATTTTAAATTATTTGAAAGGTATTAAACCAACAAATAATAAAATTTTATTTATTGATGCTATTTAAATAATCTATAAAGTATTCTATTTTACTAAATGAAATCACATTTTGAGGTAATTCCAAATCTTGTCCAAATACTTGATGACCAGTTATTAAAATTTTAGTTTGCTCAAAACTTGAAGAAATTTTATTAATGTAATCTTGCAGGTTCATGCTTGGCAAAGAAGAAGTAAAACAAGAAAAAATATAATCTGGCTTGAATACATCAACTGCAGAAGATAAGTCTAAAAAAGGAAGGTTTACACCTAAATATAAAGTTTTAAAATTACTTGATTTGGTAAGATAAAAAGCAAATAGTAATCCAATTTCGTGCATTTCTCCTTCAGGAAGGTATAATAATATTTTTTTAGGGCTGTCGATAAAATTAGTTACCTGACCATCAATGGCAACAAGTAGTTTTTGCCTAATTAAATTACTTATAAAATGTTCTTGTGAAGGATTAATTGAGCCAGCTATCCAAAGAATACCAATTTTATTTAGAAATGGAAAAACTAAATTTATCATGGTTTTGATAAAACCGAATTGGCTAATATTTTTTGAAATAATTTTCTCAAATCTTTCCTCATCAAAATCTATCATGCAAATGGTTAGTGCATGAACTTGTTCGGGAAACTTTTGATTTTTATCGGTAATTAAAAAAACTTCATTAGCCATTTCCTCCATTTTCATTTCGGCTATTTTAGAAATCTTAAAACCGTTACTATTAAGTAAAGATATATTTAAAATTAATTTTAAATCAACATCATCATAGAACCTGAAATTAGTATCTGTGCGCTTGGGTACAAGGATATTGTACCTTTGTTCCCAAATTCTTAGGGTATGTGCTTTAATTCCAGATAGCGATTCGATTTCCCTTATTGAATAATTACTCATATAAATTAATAAAACAAATACTAAATGAATTAGAATATAAAAACTTTAAGAAGTACAAAGAATGAAATTTGACTAGTGTAAATAACCAATGCAATCTTTTTGAATTTCATAGTTATAAATACTTCTAATAAACAGCATATAAATAAACTAAACAAAAACCAAGCTATAAAGTTTTGAAAAGGAACGAAATTATCTGCCCAAAACCAAAAGTTTAAAGAATGGCATATTTTCTCAATCCAAAAATCAAGCCCAACCATAAGCAAAGAGGCTATTATGATTTTTAAAAATTTGTTTTTAAAGTATATTTCAGACACAGAAAGTGTTGTTATACAAAGCATTACCCAATTAAGTCCTATTAAAAGTGGAATATCCAAAACTTTAAATCCTAAAGCAGAACCATATTTATATTGACCAAATATTTTACCCGTATGAACTCCAAAATATTCAATTAAAAATCCAGCAATAAAAATTAAAAACGTTATAAACTTAAATTTTATGCTTTTATCATTAAAGTAAAATAATAAAATTCCTGCATTTAAAATTAAATGAAATGGAACTAAAAACAGAAAAATATTGCGAGTTAAGCTTATTGACAAACCAATAAAACCTGCTATATGACTCGAAATTACCAAAAAAAACAAAATCTTTTCTAAATATTTCTCCCTTTCCAAGTCTGATTGCCTTTTATTGAATTAATGAATTTAGTTATAAAAATAGCTACTAAAGCTAAATTTTGAATAGGTAATAAAAGCCAAAATTGCCATTGGTTTTTTCCTGTAATAAACAAAATACAACACCTTAGTAAGATTTGTAAAAATAATATGACACCAAAAATCTTTAAATTGATAAATGTTGAGGCTATAATTGTGCTAAATGAAAGTATGAAATACACAAATGCCCAAATATGGCTTCCACCAAACCACTCCAAAATATTTTTGCCAAAACCTGATAATGCTTGATTTGAATTGGTGTACATTCTGCATTTAACCAAACTTTTTGCTAATAAACAAACCCCAACATATTGTTTTCTTTTTAACAACCTCATTATTTTTATTTCTTCGACTTTTTCAGTTTTGCATTGTTCATGCCATTTTTCTTTTGAAT
>JAAFJZ010000362.1 GCA_013298205.1 Cytophagales bacterium | reverse complement strand
AGAAATATGATTAAATTTTTAATGAACTTTATATCCATACTTTTCATACCCCTGCTTGTACCTATTTATTTATTTGTAATTCTAGCCATTTATTACGACACACTTTTAGGCATCCAGTTTTTTCAAAACAAACTATTCTTTTTAGGCTTAATATTTTGTTTTACCTTCATTTTGCCCAGTATTGCAATTTTCATCTCATTTAAAACCAATTTAATCACCGATTTAGGCTTAAATAGCAGGAAAGAAAGGCTATTTCCCCAAATTTATACCTTGATTTCTTATTCCTATCTCAGCTATTTATTTTTCACCAAAGAAGGCTTACAAAGTTTTTCTGGAATGTGTATGGCTACCATTACAATTTCAGTGCTAGCTATTACGGTTATCACACTTTTTTGGAAAATAAGCGCACACGCAGCAGGCATAAGCGGAATTGTAGGTATGCTATTTGCACTCAATCCATCATATCCCTTACCCGAATCGGTGATAATTGTTTCAATTCTTATTTTTCTTATCGGTTGGGTGATGACAGCAAGGCTATATTTGAATGTTCACACGCCCTTGCAAGTTACATTGGGCATGATTTTGGGCTTCTTCATGGGATTTTTCGCCTTGTCATTTGGCATAAATTAATCCAACCCTTTTTATTTGAAAATTTTGTTAAAATTTTAATTTACAGTTTCTTAATATGTTACATGAATAAATCAAATAGTTTGAAAAACATATAATTTAATTCTGAATCTTTATATGTTTTAAAACCAAACTTCTTTTTCTCTCCGACTTTAACTTCAAAATAAGATTTTCGTCAAAAAACACATTTTCAAACTTAGAATATATATAATCAATAGCTTGATCATTTGGATGAATCATGTCTGATTTGTAAAAACGATAATCTCTTAAATCGTCTTGCATAATTTCATAAGAGGGGAAATAAGTCGGGTTCAAATTAGTACAAATCTTATTGATTAATAGCCTTAATGTAGATTTGCTTACTTGGTTTTGAATTAGATTATCCTTAATGTGTCTTACTGGACTTAATGTAAAAACAATCTGTATATTTTTATTAAGTTTAAAAATTTTAGAAATAACTGCATTTAATGCTTCAAAACAGTCGTTAATTTCTAAAAGTTGCTTTTCAAACAAATTAGATGGCATTTTTTGACAATTTCCAATTATTTTTTTAGAAGTAATTAATTTATATGCATGAGCAGTTCCCAATGTAATAAATAAAAAATTTGCTTCTTTTAAATTTTGTAAAAAAATAATTCGTTTTTCTTCTAAAACATTGCAAAATTCAAGTTTAGTTTTTGAAAAAATTTTAGAATGAAAATCAAGTGAAACCCAATTTTTATCGATATTTTGAACAATATGGTCCTCATTTAACCTTCCATCAAGCGTATAATTTAGTTGATAAGCCAAAGTTATGGGATTAAAAGTAATTCCATATGGATTAATTATTGTGTTAAAGGAATCGGCCTTTAGCTTGTTTCCAATTTCTTCTGCGAAGCAAGATCCTATAAGTAAAATATTATCATTAACTTTTATGGATTGGTTACTTTTTTGATAAATCAATTCTGTTCTAAACTCCATATTCAACCATTTATAAAAATTAATAAAAAGTTAGTATTAAAAGCAAAAAAAAAGCACTTCAAATTTGAAGTGCTTTTATATTAGATAAATTACAAATAGTTACTCAGTAACTATTTTGATACTGATTTTGTGTTTGATTTCTTTATGTAAATCTAAAACAGCTTCATAAGTACCTAGCTCTTTGATTTCAGGAATAGATATTTTTTTCTTATCTACTTCAAAACCTCTTTTTTTCAAAGCATCAGAAACTTGAATTACAGTGATAGAACCAAATATTTTACCAGTTTCACCCGCTTTCGCTAATATTTCTATTACGCTTTCACCGATTTTTTCAGATAAAGAAACAGCATCTTTCTTGATTTTCTCTAATTTATGCTGCATTTGTTTGATAATTTCGTTTCTGTTTCTAATTTCAGAATCCGTAGCCAAAATTGCTAATTTTTGAGGAATTAGGTAATTTCTAGCATAACCAGGTTTTACAGTTATAATATCGTTTTTATAACCTAGATTTTTTATATCTTCTTTAAGAATGATTTCCATTTTCTTTTTGAATTATTACTTTAATAAATCGGCAACGTATGGCATAAGTGCTAAATGTCTAGCCTTTTTTACAGCAATAGCAACCTTTTTTTGAAACTTTAAGCTTGTACCAGTTAATCTTCTTGGTAAAATTTTACCTTGTTCGTTAACAAATTTTAATAAATAATCAGGGTTTTTGTAATCAATATATTTGATACCCGATTTTTGAAAACGGCAATATTTTTTTGACACTTCTTTGCTTTTCAAAGGCTCGTTTACGAGTGTCATGTTTCTATTCTTCATTTTTAGTCTTGTTTGGGAGTGGTGGAAATCCTTTTCTTCTTCTCTCGTTATAAGCGACAGCGTGTTTATCAAGTGCTGTAGTTAAAAAACGAATCACTTTTTCATCTCTTCTGTATTCTATTTCCAAAGTTTTTACAAATGTAGGAGGAGATTTGAATTCGATAAGGTGATAGAAACCTGTATGCTTGTTATTAATAGGATAGGCAAGATTTTTAATCCCCCAATTTTCCTGATGTACAATCTCGGCTTGATTGTCTGCTAATAATTTTTGAAATTTTTCGACAGTATCCTTTATCTGAGCCTCAGATAAAATGGGAGTAAGGATTAAAACCGTCTCGTAGTTGTTTAATACCATTAATTTAATGTAATTTTATTTTGGGTTGCAAAATTACGAAAAAATATTTTAAAACAACAAATTCCAAATCTTTTTTAATTAAACTATTGGATTTTTATCAAATTGTGCATTCTTAAAAATCTAACCGTTTAATATTTGAAAAAAATGTTCATTAAAAATTAAACTTAATATAAGATTTAAAAGTTAACAACTAAATTAGTAATTAAAATGAAAGACAAAATTTCAATTCGTAAAAAGTATACTGAATTTATACTTATAAATGGTCAAAAACCAGTTTCTGTATTTGCATTTGCAAAAGAATTAGAAATGGAAGAAACTGATTTTTACACATTTTATTCTTCATTTATATCTATTGAACAAGATATTTGGAAGTCTATATTTATAGAGACGCTTGAAGAGCTAGAAGTTGATGAAGTTTATCAAAATTATTCAGCTAAAGAAAAGCTTTTAGCTTTTTATTTCATGTGGATTCAGAAACTAAGAACCAACAGAAGTTTTATCATTTGCCATAGAAGAGACAAATCTAAAAATTTTCCTACTCAACCCAAAGAATTAGATACTTTCAAAAAAGTTTTCTACACATTCATAGAACAAATATTGGCATTAGGAATAGAAAAAAATGAAATAAAAGAAAGAAAGT
>JAAFJZ010000361.1 GCA_013298205.1 Cytophagales bacterium | reverse complement strand
GACTAAAAAATTATTTAATGAAATTGGGATTCAATTTTCTGAAAAATTAGAAGAAAACCTTTTGAAAATGAGGTGTTTAGATAAAAATTAATTGATTTTCTCGTTATTTTTTATCTAATTTCAAAAATGAGTACAAAATGATTTTAATGTCTGTAAAAAAATGATAATTTCTTGCATATTGTAAATCAAGTCTTTTTATAGAGTTAATATCTAACAAATTAGCTTTCAAATGGCTGATAGGAGAGAGGATACCTTTTTTTATTTTGGGTAATAAAATTTCATCTTTTAAAGAAAAGCCAATCCAAGAATATTTTCCTAACAAAACTAAAAAGATATTTTTAATTAAATGAATAGGATTTTGATATAAGAAAAACACAAAAGGAAAAATTAACAATAATAAATAAGAGCTAATCAAATCTATCGTTTTTTTATTTCTAATACTTGCAGCTTTAGTGATATTAAAATCAACGTCAACCATATAAATATCACCTTGAGAATCGGTTGAGTTGCTACCGATAACAAAGTCTGAACAATCAGGAAATATTTTATACTCTAAAAGTCTATTATCTATTTTAGACATGATTTCTATAGTCTCAGAAGAACTTATATCTTTAGAGCAAAAAATTATTTCATCTACTTTAAAAATCTCAATCATTTCTTTGATTTGAGAAAGTTTAGCTATGTAGTAGTTATTTTGTTTTGTATTTATTTGAGAAATTAACCCAATAAGCTTGTAATTAATTTTGGCATCATTGAGTAAGTTTTGTGCTCTTTGAGCTTCCGATTCTTGCCCAATGATGAGCAATCTCTTTTGGGTATTTTCACCAAAAAACAATTTTTTTCGACTTATAAAATTGATAACCAAACGATTAAAAATCATAGTTAACATTGAAAATATACTTCCATACATGATTAAACCACGAAAATCATGAAATTCATCATTAAAATTTGCAAAAGCAGAAATTACAAAACAACCGATAAATATTCCCCTAAAAATTTTCCAAATTATAAATGGCTTATCATAAGCACCGCTATAATAAGCGCAAAATGCCCAAAATGATACATAAAAGGCTGAAAGTAATTTGAGTTTTAATGTTAATTCAACTGGAAATACTACATTATATGAAATATGCAAAACATACAAAAGGCATAAAGAAATACTGATATCAAAAACAGGTAATAGTAATTTTTTTACAAACCTTTTGGCTATTTCATAGCCCGCTCTTAAATAAATAGCTGTTTGAATTAAAAAAGAGAAAACATTTGCTTGTGAAGAATGAAAATGCTTTTGCGCAAAAATAATCATTGCATTATAAAAAATAAACACATAGTTAACAGTAGTTTTTTTAGTGCTTTCTCCTTTATAATGAATAATGCGCGTATCAGGGTAATAATAATTTTTGTATCCAGATTTAATAATTCGATAAGAAAGGTCAATGTCTTCTCCATACATAAAGAAAATCTCATCTAACAAACCTATTTTATCTAATGTTTCTTTGCGTAAAAACATAAAAGCACCAGCTAATATATCTACTTCATGGGTTTTGTCTTTGTCTAAAAAGCCTAGATGATACCTTCCAAAAAGCTTAGAATTTGGAAAAAATTTTGAAAAGCCAAATATCTTATAAAAAGCGACCCATGGAGTAGGAAGACCTCTTTTTGATTCTGGCAGAAAATGACCTTTTCCATCTAACATTTTAACTCCTAAAGCGCCAGCATCTGGATGTTTTTCCATAAAGTCAAAACATTGTTCTAAGCAAGTTTCTTCAATTACAGTATCAGGATTCAAAAGCAGAACATACTTTCCTTGCGAAAGTCGTATGGCTTGGTTGTTTGCTTTCGAAAACCCAACATTTTGTTCATTTAAAATTAGAATTACTTCAGGAAATTTGGATTTAAGCATTTCTACAGAACCATCTACAGAATTGTTATCTACAACAAATATTTCGCAATCAATATTTTTGATAGCTTTAAATACAGATTTTAATGCTTGTTCTAAAAAGCGATCTACATTGTAGTTTACTAAAATAATAGAGAGATGCTTCAAATTTTATTCAAAAATAATTCTACTTAAAATACTTCTTCCCAAAGTAATTTCATCTGCATATTCTATTTCGCCTCCTATAGGAATTCCTCTAGCCAGACTACTTACTTTACAGCCCTTTTCTTTTATTTTTTTAGTTAAATAAAAAGCAGTCGTGTCGCCATCCATAGTAGAACTTAGTGCCATAATAATTTCTTTAGTTTCAAGTGTAATCCTACCTAAAAGACTATCTATATTTAAATTACTTGGTCCAATTCCGTTTACTGGCGAAATTATTCCTCCTAAAACATGATATAAACCTTTAAACTGGGCTGTATTTTCAATAGAAAGTACATCTAATACATTTTCTACAACACAAATTATAGAATGGTCTCTGTGATTTGATGAACATATTTGACAAATATCTTGATCTGTGTGGTTATGGCAAATTTGACAATATTTGATTTCATTTCTTAATTTAGTTAACGATTCTGCCAACTGATGTGTATAAATCTCATCTTGTTTAAGTAAATGCAACGCCAACCGCAAAGCTGATTTCTTACCAATTCCTGGTAGTTTTGAAATTTGGTAAACAGCTTTTTCAAGAAGTTGAGACGAATATTCCATGTAAATAATTGTAAAACTAGGAACGCAATATTAATGAAAGAATTTAACTATCATGTAAAAATAAATAAGAAAAGCTATATTAAATTGAGATAATTTATACAAAAAATATTTGAATTCAGTTAATAAATGCAATTTTACTTTTTGAAATTTAAGATTATTTCATGCAAAATTGTTTAGTATAAAATTATGAAAGCAGTACTTATAACTTTACTTCATATGAGCATTATTTTCTCATCTAGCTATAATCTTTGTAAAGACTACAATTTTCAGCATTCAGAAGATGCCAAAAGTTATGTCAAAATGGCAAGTGGAGATTTTGATGTAAACGTAACCCATAAATACAGAGTAATTATACCAACTTTAGTAAGAGCCACAGTTTCAGTAATCAATATTATGAATCCGATTGAAATTAAAAGAGAAAATCATTCACTTTGGATAAAGCAGTTTACTTTTTTTTTATGGAATACTATCTTCATAGCCATTTCTGGTACTATTTTATTTTATTATTTAAGATTATTTGAGCTCAATTTCCTTTCTTGTTTTATTGGCTCATTGCTATTCATAACTAACAGATTTGCAAGCTATTCTGCTGCATTACCATTAGTAGATAGTTTGTATTATTTATCTATTTTTATGTTTTTGTATGGTATAAAGAAAAATGACTTAATCATTATAGTTTCATTTTCATTATTAGGCTTATTTTCAAAAGAATCATTTGTATTTTTTCTTCCATTAATAATTTTCTCTAAGTTTTATAAAAAAT
>JAAFJZ010000360.1 GCA_013298205.1 Cytophagales bacterium | reverse complement strand
ATTATTAAATATCAATATATGGAAAATTTATATAAGTTACACCAAGTGTTTCTGAATGCGACAAAGTCTATTTTCACAAGGCACGTGCTGGATGATGTAGATTGGGAAGACAGATTAATCGCCATAAAAGGCGCAAGAGGAGTAGGTAAAACCACTTTTCTTGCACAACATATAGTTGCAAATTTCAAAACCAGTAACCAAGCACTATATATTAGTATGGACAACTTAGCGATAAAAGCAATATCGCTATACGAAATAGCAGAGCAACATTACAATCTTGGTGGCACACATCTTTTTATAGATGAAATTCACAAATACCCAGATTGGAGCTTTGCAGTAAAAAACATATACGACTTATTACCCAATCTTAAAGTGGTATTTACAGGTTCTTCTATGCTTGCTATACATAAATCTCAAGCCGATTTGAGCAGAAGAGCTGTTTCATATCATATGTTTGGACTTTCTTTAAGAGAGTTTATCAACATCGAGCTAGGCACATCTTTCCAAAAATATAGTTTAGACGAAATTTTAATCAATCACATTGACATCGCTCATACGATTGCACAAGATATTAAGATATTGAAGTATTTCAAAGAATATTTAGAATATGGATATTACCCTTTTTATTTGGAAGGCAAAAAAAGATACAATCATAGGTTAGAACAAGTAGTAAATACGATACTCGATGTAGATTTAGCTTACAGCGCAGAAAGTGGTGTGCAAAATATATTTAAGCTAAAAAAATTTCTAAACTCTTTGGCTTGCTCTGTACCATTTGAGCCCAATATCAGCAAATTAGCAGGAAGCTTTGAGCTACCAAGAAACACTTTAAACCAATATATTTATTTTTTGGATGAAGCCTGTTTGCTTAATATATTGCTAGCCAATGGCAAATACTACAGCTCAATAAGTAAGCCTGAAAAAATATACATTAACAACCCCAACTTACTTTACACCTTAACTGGGCAAACGCCTAATATAGGCACAATAAGAGAGACTTTTTTTATGAACCAAGTTAGAAATACCAATACCATAAACCATGCCATCAAAGGTGATTTTTTGGTAAATGAAAAATATATTTTTGAAATCGGTGGCAAGGATAAAACGCATAAACAAATAGCAGATTTGCCCAATAGCTACATAGTGTGTGATGAACTACAAACGGGTGTAAAGAATAAAATTCCGTTATGGCTATTTAGATTTATGTACTAAGATAGCCTTAAACCAACCAGCTAAATATTTGATTATCTTCTATTAAATGGATGCATTTCTTGCCATTAGGGCTCATAGAAGGATTTTTAGAAGTTAATAATGAATTGCAAATCGAAATCATTTCATCTTTTTCAAGCTTAGTTCCAGCTTTTATAGCGTATCTTTTGGCTAAAGAACGCAAAATATTTTCATTCTTAGAAAGATTTAATTGAGACACATTTTGGTTAAATTGCTCAATTAAGCCTTCAATTTGCACTTTTTCACTTTCAAAACTTTGTAATAACAAAGGCAAACCAAGTATTTCAATTGTATTTGGAGAAATGGTTTGAAATTGAAATCCTAAATTTAAAATCTCATCTTTTATTTCCATCAAAACAGAATAGTTTGTTGTAGAAAGTTCTACTTTAATAGGAAAAAGCAATTGCTGGGAGGCTGATTTTTTATGATTTGAGAGGGTAATAGATTCTGAATATTTATCATACAATATTCTTTCGTGCGCTGCTTGTTGGTCAATAATCAAAATTCCATTTGTGCTTTGACAAATTAAATAAGCATACTTATGCTGGAAAACTGAACCTACTTTTATGCTTTCAAAAGTACTAACTTGTGTACCGATTTCAGCATTAACATTATCTTCTCTATTCATAGAGGAAGACTTAAAGATTATATTTTCTTGTGAATTTATACTTGAAGGTTTAGTGTTTTGTAGACCTTCATAAAAACTTTCCCAATTAGAATTTCTATGTTTTGAGCTTGGCAATTCTTGAAGAGCTTTACTAAATAGTTGTTGCTTGGCAAATTCATAATCTTGAAGTTTATTTACATCAAAAATATCTCGATTTTCGAAATCAATAGTGGGAGAAATATTATGAATAGATAACCCTTTTTTCACAGAAGATGTAAGTACTGCAAACACCGTTCGTTCATCATCAAATTTAATTTCAGTTTTTGTTGGATGTACATTAATATCGATATGTTCAGGATCAATTTCTAAATTCAAAACATAAAAAATAAATGTATCCGGCTCTAACAATCCCCTAAAAGCTTCATGTACAGCGTGATTTAGGTAGCCACTTTTTATAAATCTATTGTTAACAAAGAAAAACTGCTCTCCTCTTGTTCTTTTTGCTTGATCAGGACGCCCCACAAAACCAGAAACTCGAATATAAGGAACTTCTTCTTCACAAACGATAAGTTGTTCTTTATAATTTGAACCAAATATTTGTATGATTCTTTTTGCTAAATTTACTGGTTTAAGCTGATAGATTTCAGATTGATTATGAGATAAACTGAATCCAATTTCAGGTGCAGAAAGTGCTATTCTTACAAATTCGTCATTGATATGCCGAAATTCCACAAAATCTGATTTAAGAAAATTTCTTCTTGCTGGAACATTAAAGAAAAGATTTTTTACCGAAATACTACTACCTGTTTCAGCTACAATTCGGTCTAGTGTTTTAATTTGAGAAGCCTCTATTTTTAATAAACGTCCCAACTCGTCTTGTTCTCTTTTGGTTTTAAGTTCCACTTGAGCCACTGCAGCTATAGATGCCATAGCTTCCCCACGAAAACCCATAGTACGCAAACTGTATAAATCGTTTGAGGTTTTAATTTTAGAAGTAGCGTGACGTTCAAAGCACATTCGAGCATCGATTTCAGACATTCCAGTTCCATCATCTATTACCTGAATGAGAGATTTTCCTGCATCTTTGATTACAAGTTGAATATTTTTAGCTCCCGCATCTATTGAGTTTTCAAGCAGTTCTTTTACTACTGATGCAGGTCTCTGAACTACTTCACCAGCGGCAATTTGGTTTGCTATAGCGTCAGGTAAAAGATGAATGAGCTGTTCTGAAATAGGCATTAAATTTTCGCATAATTATATTTAAAAATAATCAAAAAAAGTTTATTTTTATAATTAAAAAACTGGACTTAGATATTTAACATCTGAGCAATTTCTTTTATCATTCTATCCAATTCATGGGCAGAATTGATAATGTTTGTATCAATTTCTTGTCGAACATCTATTCTTTCTTCATTTTTAAGAATCTCTATCAAACCCATCAACCGAGTAAGTGGGCCTCTGATTTTGTGTGAATTGTAAAATGCATATTCTTGCAATTGTTTGTTTTTAATTAAAATACTTTCTTCATAGATTTTTCTTTCAGAAATATCCATTATTCCTCCTATCATTCTTACAGGAACTCCTG
>JAAFJZ010000036.1 GCA_013298205.1 Cytophagales bacterium | reverse complement strand
GACTTGAAAACCTTTTTTGAAAATGTGGATATTGTCAGTTTACATATTCCCCTCACAGAAGAAACCCATCATTTAGTGGATTCAGTCTTTGTTGATCAATTTAAAAACAACATCTACTTGATAAATACAGCTAGAGGGGCAATCGTAGAAACTTCTATTTTATCTAACTTACTCAAAGCAGGCAAAATACTCGGCTTAGGACTAGATGTACTAGAAAATGAAAAGTTTTCTACTTATACTGCATTTGAAAAATCTATTTACAAAGAATTAATTTCTTTTCCCAATGTGATTCTTACACCACACGTGGCAGGATGGAGCGAAGAATCCTATGAGAAAATCAGTATTGTTTTAGCTGAAAAATTGCACGCTTTTGCTCAAAATTTGAGCTAGAGCATTTTTTCATCAAATATAAATCCCATACTAAGCTATAATCTTGAGTTTTCATTCATAAAAATGTGATGTATTTCATTTATTCGTACATAAAAATGTAATTAAATACATTTTTTCATACAAATAAATGTATTTTTGCATGTAAAGAAATGAGAAAAGATGAAAAGACAATTATTTGATGAATTAAAAAGTTGGAAAAGTTCTCTAAACCGTAAACCATTAATCATTCAAGGGGCAAGACAAGTAGGCAAGACTTGGCTGATGAAAGAGTTTGGTAATCAAGAGTTTAAAAATGTAGTTTACCTAAATTTTGAAAGCAACGAACGTCTTAAAAATATATTTTTACCAGATTTTGATATTGCTCGTATCATCACGATTATAGAAATTGAAAGCGATAATCAAATTATTGCAAATGAGACATTGCTTATTTTTGATGAAATTCAAGAAGCAGAAAAAGGCTTAACTTCATTAAAGTATTTTTATGAAAACGCACCTCAATTTTTTATTGTGGCGGCTGGTTCGTTTTTGGGTATTTCAATCCAAAAAAACAATTCTTTTCCTGTTGGGAAAGTTGATTTGATGAAACTTCAGCCTCTAAGTTTTGAAGAATTTTTGGAAAATACAGGAGAAACCAGACTTGCTGAGCAATTACGGATTAAAAATTGGGGTATTTTAGCCAGCTTTCATGACAAACTCATCGGAATGTTGCGATTGTATTATTTTGTGGGTGGTATGCCAGAAGTTGTTTATAGTTATATCCAAAACAAAAATTTAGATGAGGTGAGAAATCTACAATCTAAAATATTATTGGGCTATGAAAACGATTTTGCCAAACATGCCCCAAACGAAATCGTGCCTAGAATTACATTAGTGTGGCATTCTATCATTGGTCAATTGGCAAAAGAAAATAGAAAATTCATTTTCGGGCAGGTAAAACATGGTTCGCGAGCCAAAGATTTTGAGGCGGCTATCAACTGGTTATGCGATTCTGGCTTGGTGTTGAAAATTAACAGAATAGAAAAACCTGCTTTGCCCTTGATTGCCTATGCAGATTTTGATAGTTTTAAATTATTTTTGCTTGATATTGGCTTGTTAAATGCAAAAGCAAATTTGGATAAAAAAATACTATTAGATAAAAACAATATACTCACGGAGTACAAAGGAACCTTGACAGAACAATATGTTTGCCAGCAGTTAAGAAATCATACAGAATTGTATTATTGGTCAGCTCAAAATGCCACTGCCGAAATAGATTTTATATTGCAATATGAAAATAAAATAATTCCTATTGAAGTGAAAGCGGAAGAGAATCTAAAATCAAAAAGCTTGAAAGTGTTTGTAGATAAATTTGAAAATAAAAATGCTATCAGAACTTCCATGAATACATTTCGCAAAGAAGAATGGCTTAGCAATATTCCTTTATATGCTGTAGGTTTTTTAATTGACTAAAATTAGAAAAACTATTATTTCGCACAAAAGCAATCTTTTTCATGGTCGCTTACCATGCCCACAGCTTGCATATAGGCGTAGCAAATGGTAGAACCTACGAATTTGAATCCTCTTTTTAGTAAATTCTTGCTCATAGCATCCGATTCTGGCGTGCGAGTAGGTGCATCTCGGTAGCTATCCCAAGTATTAATGATGGGTTTAAAGTTTACAAATTGCCAAATATATTGATCAAAACTTCCAAATTCTTCTATGATTTTTAAATAGGCTTTGGCATTGCCAATTGCAGCATTTATTTTGAGCCTATTTCTGATGATGCCAGCATCCAGCAAAAGAGAAGCTATTTTTTCGTCATCATATTTTGCCATTTTTTCTGCATCAAAAAAATCAAAAGCCAAACGATAGTTTTCCCTCTTTTTCAATACCGTAATCCAACTCAAACCCGCTTGTGCGCCTTCCAAGACAAGCATTTCAAAAAGTTGATGGTCATCGTGAACGGGAATTCCCCATTCTTGGTCATGGTATTTGACGTAAATAGGGTCTGAAAGAGACCATTTGCATCGGGATTTGTGTTGAAAATCTGACATTTATACTAAATAATTTTTCAAAATTTTCTCTTTCTGTTTTGGAATGTCGGCAATCTGTTTTTCCAATTCAGTTATTTTGGTTTAAATGTTTTCAATTTCTGCAACTATCTTTTTTTGCTCAGAAAAAATTAAAATTTGACGGTATTCAAATGAATACCTGAGTGTTTATCATAAACTTCAATTAAGTAGCCATCGTAAAGGTTTCTTGACCAAAACAACTTCGTAATTCTTATTTTGTAATTATACCAAAACCTTTCCCCTTCATTTTTTAATGAAAGTTTATTGTAATTGATAGCGTTTAGTATTTGATGCTTTATATTCATTGGTTACGAAATATGTTCTAAAATTATTTTCTTGATTTCTGATTCAATATTTTTTACTACAATAGTCTTGGCTTTTGTTTCTATTTCATTGATTTTATTAATGACGGCTTGTTGTTTACCTTTCTCAATAATTGGAATTTTAATTTTTTCTAAATCATCCCCATATACATGAGGTTGTGCTTGTCCTCTTTGCAATTCATAAATGTCTTTTTGAATTGATTTAAGTATATGAAAAATTAATTTTGTCGGAAATTCTTTTTCATTATTTGAAAGAACAGTATTACAATCAGAAGCAAATATTGGTGTATCAAAATAGTTTACAAATCCTGCATAAGCACCCGAAGCACTAACAGTTATAGTATTGCCTTCTCTATTTGATTCATTATGAAAGTACGCAGGGCTTTGTCCTCCTGCAATAACAGGAATTTTACCTTGTTTTGTTTTCGCTTTCGTAATTGATTTACCTTTCTGAATTACAGAAATTTTTTGTAGTGAAATCAATTTGGAAGTCCCCCAAATTTCTTCAAAATTCACTTTTCGTTTTTCTGATAAGAATATTTTTTTGTTCGAGTCAATATCCTCAAAATCAATCATATCAAAAAGATTTCGATAGCCTAGGTTTTGTCGTAACCTTTTTGGAATGTCTAAATCATACTCACCCAAAAATGCTTTATAAATGTAGAAGCTTGCTTTTTCTGGGTTGGTAAAACTATCGGCATCATACAATTCGGTACACTCGTCTATGGTTTTACCCCTTTGTATTGGGTGTATGCCTTCACTTCCTCTGCGGGTGCTAAATTCATAACCTAAAAATTGTTTTTCTTCGTTCTTTTCGCCTGTTTTTACCAAGACCAATTTTTGGGGATAAGCCAAAATAAAATAAAGCAATTTATCTTGCTCAATAGCTAGAATTGAGTTACACAATTCCGTTTTATTTTTAGCTTTTATTTTATTGCTGTATGCTGCATAAATCTCGTGTTGCTCAATATCTTTATTGGGTGATTTCTGCAAGAGCGTTTTATAATCTTCTAATGAAAGGGGGTTCCAAACGTGTGCTACATATTTGGTTATCGGTTTTTCAATTCCGTTAATGGTTACATCTTGTAGGCTTACAAAACATTTTTTGATGGCTTCTTCTACATTGTGGGCATCGGCATTGTTTCTGCGTCTTAAAAATAGGGTTATTGTTTTTATCTGCGTTGCCATAAAGGTATTAGAACCTAATTCTACAATCCCCAAAATTTCAAAGTATTTCAAAAGAATTTCCCTTGTTTGGGTGTAAATACCTGTATTATTCAATATAGTATCTGGTAAAATAATCCCTGCAATACCGCCATCTTTTAATAATTGCTTTGTTCTTTCAATAAATAAACATTCTATTTCAGAACTTTGGTCGGTTAGTCTGCTATATAAATCAAATGCTTTCACAGATTTTTCACTATTCATTAATCCTTTAAAAGCCGAAACGGAATAGGGGGGATTAGAAATGATAACATCAAATTGTTTGTTGTCTTGCGGATAGGTTTTGTCAGTTTCTTTTAATAAATCTTTGAACTCTTTTGAAGTGGCAAAATCTCCCAAACCGTCACCGTGAATCACTTTTGCTAGACCATCACCGTGCAAATAGCAACTTACTTTTGCTGTTTTTACTAAGCGATAATCTTTTTCAATACCGTAAACATAATCTTCAGCCCAATCGAATTGGTCAACTTTCCATTTTTCGATGGCTCTTTTAGTCGTAGGATTAAATGAGCTTTCGTATAAACTGTCGATGTATTTCTGAACCTCTTCCATTGACTCGGTGATAAAATGCCCACTTCCTGCTGCATAATCAATTACAGTAGGTAGTAAATCATTTTTATTTCCTTGCTCAATTTTCTGTGCTGTAATTTCTTGAAACGGCAAACTTTTGATTATAAATCGAGCAATAGGAACAGGTGTAAAAAACTGTCCTGATTCTTGTTTTAGACCTGTGGTTAAGAGTAATTCAAAAAAATCACTTAAGAACTGTTGGCGGTAATTGTAGCGTATTTGGTAAACTTGAAGCAGCTCAACCACTTCTTTAACTAATTTTGCATTTTCCTCAAAAGAAGTGTCATCGTACACCTCTTTTATGGCAAATTCATTATTTTTTTTAAGTCGAATTTCGGTTAAAATATCCTTGAATTTATCCCTGTATTGAACATCAACTTGTAAAAATTGCTTATCAAATTCACTATCGCTTACATCTGTAACTTTCTTTTCCAAAAGTTCAAGCATCCCTCTGTTATAAAGGTCTGTCAGTCTTTTTTGAAATGAAATATGAGTATCTTCTCCTTCAAGCCATTGAAAATGCAATTGCTCGTCAGCATTTCTATTTTCATCAACAATTTTGCAAAGAAAAAGTGTAAATATTTTGTTGAAAGCGTTTGGCTTATCAGAAACTACATTATGTCTTAATATTTCTAAGAAACGGTTAAAGATAAAGCTGCTGTCCTCTTGTTTTAAAACCTTTAAATCATTTTTTGTAAGTGCTTTGCTTTGAAATTCATAAGGCGTTACCCAACTGTCGAAAATACCATTGGTTTTAGGTAGTTTGTTCCAACGTTCATAAAAGTCCTTAATATTTCCTGTTTGTCGGTAATCGTCTTCAATTTTTATAATGGCGTTTTTAAACTCAATGCCATTTTCCTTGATTTGGGAAGCATAAAGCATTAAAATATCCGCATCTTTATCCTGCTGAAAGTAGGTAAAAAGCTGACCACCGTTTCGTTCTAAATTTTTAAACTCTTTTTCAAACTCTACTCCCCAAGTTTTACATTCAATCATTAGGTAAGCTGTGCCATTATCACGAGTTACCAAAATGTCGAGTCTTCCACTTGTGTTGTGTCCAGTTCTCCAAGATTTTTCTAAGCTAATATTTTGAGGTTTGTACCCCTTTTCAAGTAATCTATCTACACATTCTAATACAACCCAATCTTCAGGTTTAACAATGTTCTGAGCAGTCTTATTTGAGTCGCCAAATTTTATTTTACCCCCGAAATTATATGTGGAGTTTTCAATATCAATATCAATGGCGTAACCATTGTATTTTTTATAAAAAATACCAGAAGTATTTTCTTTAGGTGTAAATCCTAATGTTTGTATGAAGTTTTTGTAGTTCATTAGAATTTAATTTTTCCTTGTTTGACATTCAGTTATTTGGGTATTCATAGGGTTTGCTAAGATAAAATTTTGTAATTTTTATATTCAAAAAACATGTAACCCGTTAATTTTTCAAAAAATAATTTTAATTTATATTTGAAAGACATTCTTACTTTTTTGGGGTCGTAATTAAATATCCAATCAATTTTTTGTATTCTATTATTCATTATGCTAGGGTGAGTGCCATTAAAAGAGTCTAAAGATTCACCATTTTGCTCAAAAATTGTAATATTACCTACATTTTTAGGTGCATCATTATTTGAGTTATTATACATAGATTGGAAAGCAGACATCTTTTTAGAAAGTAAATTAGGATTGCTAACCCTACTGTAATGAAAAACTTCAATATCGGTTTTGATTACGTTTAACTTTCTATTATCAATTCTAAATCCCTGGGAATCTCTGTATGGCTTTACATTTATTTTATTTCTAAATAAACGGATTTCGTTTCTATACCATTGAGGAGAGTTACAGATATAATCATAATTTCCGTAGAAATGTAAATACTTAAATAAAAAACCTTCAATTTTAAAATTTGAATTATAATTTTTTATGAGTTTTATGATTTTTGGCAAATCGTTTTCATGAATTATTTCATCGCATTGCAAATGTAAAACCCATTCATGTTTGCATTCTGAAAGAGCAATATCTGCTTGTCTTGAAAATTCTTTACCTCCAATAAAATTATCTTTATTCCAAATTGTATGAATTATTTTAATTTTATCACTTTTAAGATTTAATATTAATTTTTCAGTGTCGTCCTCACCTTCTCCTAACGCAATAATAAATTCTTCACAAATAGATAAGACTGATAAAATAGACTCAATAAAAGGATATCCTAATGAACTTGCATTTTTTAAATATGTATAACCACTTATTAACATAATTACTATTTTAAGAATCGAAATCTAAGCACGAAAAATCTAATTAAAAACCCAAATTTAAAACTAAGTTGATTTAGAAAATACCAAATTGAAAGTTTAAAAGGAAAACTAACTCCCAAATCACAAGCCAATTGATAATATTTGTTTACTAAATCTGAATTGTTTTTTAAGTACGACCACTTGATTTCATAATTTAAGCGATGCAAAAAAGCATATTTTTCTTCATCATTTACAAGCAATGAAGCTATTTTTGCACAAACGATATAGGTAGATTTTTCAAATACCAGATGAGGGATTTCTACATTTTTGCCTAACGATTGTGGTGAATTTCGTTTTAAACATACGATTTGATTTTGAAAACCCACTTTAAAAACCCGTGAAAGTCGCACCCAAATATCAAAATCTTCATAATATAAAGCTTCATCATAGCCATTGATTTGCTCAAGTGCTGTTTTGCGAAACATCATGGAAGGAGCAGAAATAAAATATTTTTGTATTACATCTTTAAAAATATCGCCACTTGGCAATTTTAACTTTGGGCTTGAATATTGTAAGTTATTGATTTTAAAATCCTTAATAAAATGAGCTACATTGCCATATATAAATCCATATTCTGCACTAAGCGACTCAAAATAAGATACTTGTAAACTTAGTCTTTGTGGAATGAAAACATCATCTGCTGCAAAATCTATGACATATTTCCCTTTTGCCAAAGCCAATCCCAAATTAAAAGTAGCGCAATAGCCAATATTTGGGTTGATCTTTTTGAGAATAACATTTTGCGTTATTTTTTTGCTTTGGATAAATTCTTCGGCCTTATTAAATCCAATTGAATCATTAGAATTATCTAAGAAAATCAGTTCCCAGGTTTGATAGCTTTGGTCTAAAACAGACTGTATCGCATCCAAAACATATTTTTCATGCTGATGCGCAATGCAAATGATAGAAACTAAGGGTGAATTTTGGGAAAGCATGAATATTTCAATCAAGTTTAAGCAGATAAACTATTTATCCATGAGATGTTTGTTTTACGTCCACAAGGAAAAGATTAATTTATATAAATTACAATTCTAAGAAATCACTTGGAGTGATTGGTTTGTTCTCATTTACAAAATCGACCTCTTTGACAGAAGGCATTCTGAAAGAAAAAGTAGTTTTTTCTCCAACATTTGTTATAGAAAAATCACCAGTTGTAATTATATCCATACCAATAAGTAAATCAAAATTATTAAAGATTCCTTCAGTTACTTTTACAAATTGAAAACCAACTTGATTAGGTAAAAAAAGGTTAATTGCGTAAACATTTACAATGCTTTCCCCATTTGCGTGAAACACTTTTGACTTTCCGATTGGTTTAAGACCAAGTTTATCCACGACAGCTTTTGACACAACTGTTCCAGATGCGCCAGTATCCCATAATCCAATAAATTGATAGATTTCGGGGTGCTGACTTCCTTGCAATGGGTCGAATGCACGACAAACTCCGCAGGTTGTTTTTAAAACACGCAACAGACCATTGCTACTTTTTAATGTAAATGCCTTTGAATTTGACATTTTGCAAACGACACTCTTGAATGATAAGTTTGGGTATAAGAGCTATCGCCTTGCTCACAAAATTGAATTAGAAAAGTACCTGCTTCATAATTTTTTTCTGTTGCAAAAAAAGCAGTGTCTTCAGCATCATAAATACCTATGACTTCTTCTCCTTTGATAACTAAGAATTTGCCGTTATACTTTCCAACTAATTCGGTTTGGTGGTCAAGGTAATATTTAAACTCTTTTTCTAACATTTTGTACAACTGGTTGGTGTATTTTGATACATAATATTAATACAAATATAAAGACTTTATTATAAAAAAGTACTCTTCAAGGAAATTCAGATAGAACAATAAACCTAAATTCTCAAAAAACCGAGAGAAAAGAATCATGCAAATTAAGCACAAATAACCTGAAAAGCTCACGTAATCTTTCCCCAATTTTTAGAACTTCTCTTTTTTGTTTCGTTCTAAGATTTCAAAAGTAATGATTTTTTCTTTGCCTTGGGAATTGTTTATCGAAAGGATATGCTCGCCATAGCCGGGAGAAATTTCTATTTGATGATGAATAGAAGTTTGAGCAATGAATTTTTGGTCAATATACCAATACAAAATAGCGTTTTTATCCCTAGAACTAGCTTGAAAAACAACCTTACTTTTAATGCCATCAAGGGCTTTGGGAATAAATATTTTAGCTTTATGTATTGGATAAACAAGTTCAAAATCAGTTTCAGAAGCAAAATTGCTCCTGCATTTTGAGTGCAAACTGGGTTCGTGACTTGACATTAAATTCTTTTTTTCAAAGTAATAAGACATTGTGGGAGGAAGTACAAATACAGACTTATCCAACAAAGCTTCATTGGGAAAGCAGTTTTTTGTAGCCCTAAATTTTCCACTAGGGTCAAAAAATATTTTCCTGCAATACGGGCACAAAGGGCTATCTAAACCTTTTTTGCATACGGCTTTTTTGAGGACTTTTTCGCAATTTTCATTTTTTTGATAACCACTTTTGGCACAAACCCAAGCAGAGTCCGTAATAACAAATTCATTTCCAGATGTTTCGCATTTTAATAATTTAAAAACTTCAAACAGTATAGGTGAAGCTGTATTTAAGCCCGTAAGCTCAGATTTGCCTTCCCCATCAGAATTGCCAATCCAAATCCCAACGGCATGACAAGGCGTTATCCCCATAGCCCAAGCATCTTTGTTGCCGAAAGAAGTGCCCGTTTTCCATGAAATTTTGCTAGATTGTTTAAAAAATTGCCAGCCCATTTCTTCTTCTCCTCTTGTAAGTAAAGCCATAGCTTCAAGGGTTTGGTAGGTGCTTTCTCGACTCAATATTATGGATTCTAGTTGGTTTTTAGAAATTAAATTAGGCTTGATATTAAAGTAAAGATTGGGTTTTTGAGCAAAAACTTCATTTTCCAAGGAATTGTAATAGGTATTTTTTGCCATATTGGCATAAATGGAAAGCATTTCCCACAGACTTCCTTCTGCACCGCCCAAAATCAAGGAAAGACCATAATGTGAAGCAGGAAAATTTAAGGTATTCATGCCCATTTTTTGTAAATTTTGATGAAAACGCTCTATTCCATACAAATGCAAAAGTTTTACGAAAGGCACATTGAGCGATTTGGCAAGTGCTTTTTTGAAAGAAATTGCCCCATCATATTCCAATTCGTAATTTTTTGGGGAATAATTTCCATAATATATAGGATAATCTTCTACCAAAGCTTGGTTGAGCAATAATCCCTCATTTAAGTAAAAAGCAAAAAGTAAGGGTTTTAATAAACTCCCCGTACTCCTAGGTGCATTTATCATGTCCACATAATTTTGAAAATACATTCCTGCACTTGGGGTATGGTTGCCGATATAAGTCAAAACTTTTTGGCTTTTAATATCCATAATTAAAATGCCCGCATTTTTTATACCATTTGCCCAAAGTTGATTTTTATGTCTATTAAGGATATTTACACACGATTCTTGAAGCCAATCATTGATGTTTAAAATAATTTTACCCCCTTGAGGAAAATCTTTTGCCGTTTTTTCTACTACATGGCTATATAAATTTGAGTTTTTTTGGTTGCATCTTGTAAGTTCTTCTTGTACAGAGAGTTTGTATTCTTGAGCCGTAATAATATTTTTATGAAATAAGGTTTTTAATAATAAATTTCGCTTTGCTATTAGTTTTTTATCGGCTTTTCTAGGATGCAATTGGCTAGGGCGATTGGGCAAAACAGCCAAAAGAGCGGATTCTGCCCAGGTAAGCTCAGAAATATTTTTATTAAAATACCGCCAACTTGCAGCATCTATGCCTACCACATTGCCTCCATAAGGTGCATAAGTGCAATATTGGGCTAAAATTTCACTTTTTGAAAGCCAGATTTCAGCATTGATTGCATACAAGATTTGCTTTATCTTGCCATACATGCTTCGGCTGTCAAGCTTTAAGTGCATTCTTACCATTTGCATGGTAATTGTACTAGCTCCGCTTTTTATTTTTCGGTTTTTAGCCAAAAGAATACTTGCTCTACCAATGGCTTTAAAATCTATTCCCAAATGTGAATAAAAATTTTTATCCTCAAAAGCGATGAGACATTTATGGTATTTTGTGGCTTTGGTGTAGGAATGAGGCAATCTCCATTGACCATCATTGGCTACTTTTGCGCCTAATAAATTCCCGTTTTGGGTATAAACAACTAGAGAATAACTCGAATTTTTGGGAATTTGGTAAGGAATGAGCAAAAAAATGACTAAACTCAAAAAAATAAATGTAAGAAAATACAAAAAATACTTTTTTCTCAAAACCAGTAGATTAGTTTAATCGCCTCGTGATGAGAGAGTTGATATAAGTAAAAAGTTGATCTGGCGTAGAAGTTCGCCAGCTTTCAATTTCCAATGCGCCTTCACAATTGATGTAAGCGTCTATCATAAATTTATGCCATTCCTTGTAAATAAATTCCCTAAAATTTACGGCTGCTATCCAACCATTTTCTATATCTTCAAACCATTCCTCATAATAAGAATCGTCTGAGCCATGGAAATTAAATACTTGCTCGCCAATCAAAACAAAGTGTTTTATCCCATTAGAAACCAAAATGTCAATTACTTTTCTTTTCAAAAACATAATATCGTTGTGCAAGGCATCGTTCCATTCGCCTATAAACTCCAAAATGGCATATTTTTTCTTATAATCTACGCTTAAAATCTTAATGTACAAAGTTTCTGATTCTATAAAACACCAATCTGGGTGAATATAATGATCATAAACATGATGTGTATAAACATGGGGATTATTATAGGTTTTGTAAAATGGCGATTTAGGGTCATTTTCTGATTTATAATATCCTTCCCAGCCGTAAAATGGTTCTATATCATGCATATCATTAAGTTTTGATGTCAAAGAGTAGGTTTTTTAAAT
>JAAFJZ010000359.1 GCA_013298205.1 Cytophagales bacterium | reverse complement strand
TCTATTGCTAAATATACAGATAACATTTTGCCAAACGGCTGTATGCCTTCGTTGTTTTTTTCGTCTATTACCTCCAAAAGTCTAACAAGTTTTTTATTGCTTCTTTAAACAGTTTTGGTGATTTAACGGTTAAAATTAATTGTCCGTTTTTGTTTAGTAAAAAACCTACTTCAATTTCAACAATAGATTTTTCTTCACTACCAAAAAGCACTACGGTTCTAATAATTTTGTATTTTGGGTAGTGCTTTTTGATATAAACTTTTTCAATAAAGTCAAAAGTTTTGATTTGTAAAATACCCGCATTTCTGTTTACATATTTTTCTCCCTCAATGTTTATTATTTCATTTTCTTTTTTGTCTAATAATATTAAATCTGGAATTTCAATATTTTGTTTTTTATCTCCTGCTTTGTATAATGTTCTGTCTTTGTATTTTTCTAATGGAATAGGCTCTCCGCTTAATGGAAAAAATAACCTTTTTCACAACTTGCGTGATTTTCAAAAATTGAATAGCCTTGTGTAAAATTTTCTACTACTAAATGAATAAAAATAGTTCCTAATTTCTCTCCGTCTGTATCATATTTCCAATATTCGTTATTCGTTCCAACTTTTGGTATTGTCAAACCTTGTAATGAAATATCTAATTTGTTTGCAATTTGAATAAATTTATTGGTTTTACCAACGTGATTTTGTTCCAAACCGTGTTGAGTTATTTCAATTTTTTTTGTCCAACCCAATTGTCGTAAAACTGCACAAATAATACTCAACGCTCCAATATTTGGGTCGTGAGAAAGTCCGTCACTTTTAAAAAGTCTGCCCGAAACTTCAATTTTAGTTTTTGATTTTGTCAGCAAAATTGGCACGTTTCCTTTTGGTGCTTTTCGCATTTCGTTTTTCAAATCTATTATTTCATCAATAGTTTTGAAAGGTGTAAATATTTTGCTGTCAAGTTTTTTGCCAAGAATTTCAACGCCCAAAGTCAAAAGTAATTTAGTACCAAAAATATACGTTGAACTTGGTTCTAATTTTTGGTCAATTTGCAAATTGTAAAGCATTATTTTCTTTACATTTGGATAGTAACTTTGAATAAAAACAAACTTTGAACAACGCTGATAAATTCCTGTATTTCGGCTTTCTTTGTCATCTGTTTTTGTTTCTTCTATTGCGTAAATTGGCTCATCTTTTAAAGTTGGTTCATCTTTTTGATAGAATATTAAAAAGTCTGTAAAACTTGAATTTCCCGAAACCGTTTTGATGAAAACATTATCAACTTTATTGCAACGAAAACCTGTAACTTCATAAGTGAAAGTAAATTTATTATCCTCTAAAATTGGGAAAATACGAATAGTATCAACAAAAACGGCAAAACCGTAGTCTTTGGCGAATTTTTGAAATATCGTTTGTAGAACTTCTTTTTTAGGTCGTTCTTCTGTTAAAAACCAAAGATTTTTAGGCATATTTTTGTAATATATAAAGTTGTTCTTGAATAAATTTTTTGGTGCTACTTTCTCCGTTGCTGTTGCTTTTGAAACGCAAATATTCAAATTCAACTAATTCAACTTTCCCATATTTTTCTAACGTAGAAATTATATTTTCTTGTTTCATAATTCCTTCCGTGTTATAACTCAAAATTAAGGTTTTGAATTTTCCTCCTTTTGCAATGTTATTAAGTTCTTGAATTGCAGTTGTTGCGTTACAAAATTTTGATTTTTGATTTTGATAATCTCTTAAACCTCCAACTCCCTTAATTATTGGATTATCATATTTTGCAATGGTTTCTAGTAAATGATAATTTGGTGCGTATTGACGCTGATTATAAGGTGGGTCAAGATAAAAAATGTCTGCCTCAACTTCGTTGAGTAACTCGGTTGAATTTTCATTGTAAGTAAAGTTTTCTTTATTGTTTACCACAAATTCAACTGGTCGTAAAATCATTTTTTTTACTGCTCTTGGGTCCCATTTTTTTTGAAATGCTGCATAAACGCCCGAAATATTGGCGTAAAAAGGAACAGTTTCAATTAAACAAGCCAATAAAATAAAATATTCATTTTCATCTATCGAATTATCTGTTTTCCAAAGTTCAATTTTTTGTCTAATTGCATCAATTATTTTTCCGTTTTCTTCAGAATAATACATTCTTGGAATCTCTAATTCAGAAGTTCCAAAAGGTGTATAATTTTGAGAAATAAAACCCTCAACTGGTTCAATTTGGTTTAAATATTCTACGACAATATGCAAAGGCGAAGCAAAAAGTGAAGTGCTTTGAAAGTTGATTTTAGTTAATACTTTTTCAAAGTTTAATACTTGATTATTCGAAATGTATGCTTTTTGTAAAACATAAGATAAATACAATAAATCAGATGAAAATATTTAATAATCTAATTTTTTAAATACCTACTTACACTTGTAGTTCCTGCAAAAAAATCAAAAAATGAATTTCCCTGAATTTTTTTTGATTGAATTACTTGATGTATTTTATCAAGTAAATTTTCTTTGTTTCCTATGTACCTCATAAATGTTAAAAATTAAATTCATCAAAAAGAGTTTTCTCTTTTTGATGAATTTGAGGTTCGTAATTTGTAATCAATACTTCAACACTTGCATTTTTATCTCTGTCTAGTGTTTGATAATTTGAATTTGAGTAGTTAAAGTTTAAATAATTAATTTTATAATTTGGGTTGCTTGCAACCCAAGATTTCAAAATGTCATTTGATTTTCCTTTATGTTCCAAAACGTTAGAAAGTGCAAATTTAATTTCTTGTTTATCAAGATTATCAAGGGTTTTTAAAAGTTGTTTTTCCTCATTGTCTGTCCAACCTTTAAAACCTCTTTTTCCGTCATTGTAAGTGCCTGTCGTAATCAAATAAGGTGGGTCGCAATAAACAAAATCGTTATTTTTCAGAAAAGTAAAATCAAAATTATTAAAACAAACATTGGCGAAGCCAATGTTTGTTTCTTTTAATCTGATTATAAATTTTTCTAAATTTTGTTTCATTGAAGCGTTGAAACTACTTCTTTCTCTACCGAAAGGATTGTTAAATTCGTGGTTATTGTTAAAACGAATTTGATGATTAAAAGAATAGGCAATAAGTACAAATAAATCCAACGGATTTTTTTGTTTATTGTATTGTTCTCTCATTTTTTTGTAGCCATCTTCGTTTGTCAATGATAGTCCAAATTCTTTTATTCTATTTTCAATGTGGTTTAAAGTTGTGTCAAGGTCATTTTCTTGAAATGTTTGATACATTTCAATTAAGTAAGTCAAGTTGCGTAATATTGTGTTATAAATCTTGAATATGTTACTCAAAACATTTATGTAATATTATCGTAATAATTGAGATTAATAATTTCAGTAAAAACCCTGCAGCAGTAACTGCATGTATTTTTTTTGGGAATTTATAAGTTATTTCCGAAAAAGTATTTTC
>JAAFJZ010000358.1 GCA_013298205.1 Cytophagales bacterium | reverse complement strand
CATGGGCTTGCTAAAATCTTTTTTGAATGTATTGTCTTCAAATCTTGAACCTGATCTGGATTTTTGGGGTCTGTTGTCTTGGTTTCTCATATTAGAATTGCGATATCACTACCGTGGGTTTATTGCGCTATTTGCGCATTGGAATTTAAAAATTCTTTGTTATCCATCTCTTCACTAGGAAGATCTTTTAATTGTGGAAGTTGGTTCAAATCATTGATACCAAAATAATCCATGAACTTTTTGGAAGTACCATAAATCAATGGCCTTCCTATGGCATCAGATTTTCCTTGCATTTCTATCAGCTCCTTTTCCAACAACCTCTGTATGCTGTAATCTGAGTTTACACCTCTTATTTTTTCTATTTCAGCCTTGCTTACAGGTTGTTTGTAAGCGATAATAGAGAGTGTTTCTAAGGCACTTTGCGATAATTTCTTTTTAGAATTTTGCTTGAGTATGACCTGCACTGTATGGTAAAAAGCGGGTTTAGTCATAAAACGATAACCAGCTCCCGACTCTAAAATACCGAAAGTAAAATCTTCATGCTCATATTTTTCTTTTAGCTCGTTTATGGCATTCAAAATATCTTCATCACTGATATTAGAATCGAATAATTCTTGCAAACAGTTTTTGATTTCTGCTACCGAAAGAGGCTCTTTGGCGCAAAAAATTAGAACTTCTATATGTTTACAAAATGCATTCACAATATTTACCTGCGGCTCATCTTGGCTTCTATAGATTGCATAGTATGAGGCACAGCACGCAACCTTTCTTTTGCAATCAACTTTCCTGTGTCAATACAAATGCCATATGTTCCGTTTTTTATGCGCATGAGGGCATTTTCTAAGTTCTTGATAAACTTTTGTTGCCTTGCAGCAAGTTGGTGCAAGCTTTCTTTTTCCATCGTTTCAGCACCATCTTCCATCGCTTTTACATTGCCTATGGTCGTGTCTGTTCCCGTTTCGTTTGTGCGCCTTAATGTGTCGCTCATATAAGAAAGTTCCTTGCGAGAAACTTCTAATTTTTCGTTGATAAGTATTTCGAATTCCTTTAGCTCTTCATCAGAGTAACGCAATTTTTCTTCAATAGCCATAGCAAAGTTCAATAAAGTTGCAAATTTATAAAAAACGAATCAAAACCATAAATAAAATTGCGGAATTCTTTTTTGGAGAGATTTTAAAAAAGTGATTTTTTTTAAAATATTAACATCGAATAATTATATATTCTAGTTTTAATTTCAAAGAAGCCAAACCATGTTTGAAAAAACTTTAATTGGCGTTACCCGATGGGTCAGGCTATCACTACAAGTCCTCGTTCGTTCCTCACTGCGGGCTTTTCGTTCTATCCTTAACGCATTAAGTTTTTACATAGATTTCTTTAGCCCTAAAAAATATTTTGTGTTTTAATATTCATCTATAATAATCAATATTATTGTTAAAATATAAATATTGATAAATTTTTCTATTTCATTAGTTTTGCATAAAATAAATTTTTTAAAAAAAGTATTTGTTTTTAGAAATTATAGTATGATAAATATTCTCATCAAAATAGCAATAAGCGTTGCAATTACCCTCACGCTTAATTCTTGTGCTACCATTTTTGGTGGGAAAGTGGGCGATTGTCAGAAAAAAGAACCTACCCCCATGCAGGTAAAACGCAAAATAAGACCAGTAGCTTTCATTGCTGACCTTTGCTTGTTTCCTCCAAGTTTGATTGTAGATTTTGCAACAGCTGCTATTTACAAACCTTGCGAGACGTTAGAAACGAGAAAAAACATTTTGCCTGATACGATTTATCTAAACCAAAAATTTGCTAGATACAAAGGTACAAAAAATGCAATTTATATCGGCATATTTGGCCCTACTGCATATAGCGTAAGTTATGATAAAATTTACAAACAGGTACGCAACAGATTAAACTCTTTTAGCATTAGCCCTATGTACTATAAAAGCTCATTATTTCAAGAGGAAAGTATGCTTTTGCCTGTAGAATTTAACTATTTGAAGGGTAAAAGAAACAAACCGAGCTATTTGGAGCTGAGTTGGGGCTTAGGACCTAGTTATTATTCACGTAACTCAAGTGGCTATGATCCCAGTTTCTCAATCTTTGGTCTTAATGCGCTAGCTAAAATAGGATATAGGTACCAAAGTTTGCGAACAGGTTTCTTTTTCAAAGCGTCTTTGGCTTATACTACACCCATATTGTTTTATCAAAAAAATGGGAATGGAAGCGAAGGATTTGGTTCTACGATACCACAACAAGGGAGATTGATAGAATCATCTTTTACCAGTATTTCTTACTATTATTTATCAATTGGTCTAGGGATATGCTTCTAAATATAAAAAACGCAATTTATATGCTATTGGCTTGTTTCATGGCTAGCTGCGCTTGCGATAGAGACAAAGTCGCTCCTTGTGCAGGCAAGAAGGCTACTTCGGCTGAGTTTAATATATATGAGGCTACAGGCAATGGCTTCCATGAATGGGGTTTGATAGATACTGATTCTATCGTTTATACTCCTATTTGTGATGGGTGCACGCCATTAGATAGCACGTATAAAATTGCTTATTTGAACGAAGTGAACCTAAAGTTTAAGGCACTAGACACTACAGCAAAAAAGTATGAGTGGAGATTTAATGATTCAGATCAAGTGTTTACGACTTCAGGTTTTTCTTTACGCTTTATACCCAAAAAAGTACTTGCTAGCTCTATTGCCATTACGTTAATTTTGAGTAAAACGCCCAACAAAGAATGCTTTCCTCAAGATAATGGCATTGATACGCTTACAAAAACTTTACATTTTGTTAAGATGAAAGAACAAGATAGACACAGGCTAGAAGGAAACTATTAAGGGATATTGCAATCAGCTTATAGTGGAAATGATGAAGCATTGAAGAAAATTCCCATACCCAACGATACTTTCGAAGTCAATATTGGAAGGGTAGGTTATGTACAATACAATGGTAGCGAAGCTTTTAAATATTGGAATGGAGGATTAATAGATAAAACTTGGTATTGCGACTATAGTATCACCTCTTTCTCTTGGCTCAAATCCAAAACAGAAATTCAAAAAAGTGAAGTAAGCAAGAGAGACGTAGTTTATTTGGGTACATCAAATTTCTTTAATGGATATGAATATCAAGGCAGCTATAATATTAAAAAAAATCAAATCACATATAATGGACGATATTTTATAAAAGATACTGATCCTAAAACAAAATATATTACCCAAAAACCTTACAATTTTACATTTACAGGCATTAAAATTAATTAAAAATGAAAAATAAATATTCAAAAACCATCACCTTTGTTTTACTCTTGGTAGTCTACCCCCGTGGCAGGTGTCCTCACCTGACACCTTACAAGTAATTGGTTTAGGGAGTTTTAGGTTTTCTGATAAAGAATGGTTTTTCTATCTTCCATCCGAATCCT
>JAAFJZ010000357.1 GCA_013298205.1 Cytophagales bacterium | reverse complement strand
AGATAATGGTGACTATAGCACGGGTGTTCACCTCTTCCCATTCCGAACAGAGAAGTTAAGCCCCGTAGCGCTGATGGTACTTGCGTAATAGCTGGGAGAGTAAGTCGTTGCCAAATATTCTTTTTTAGCTATATCTTTATTCTTACTTTTTTTTCCTTACTTAAAATTCCAATTTATTTAAAAGTATTTATTTTTTTAACATATTAACAACATTTAAATATCTATTTTTAAATTCGTTAATAGCTGCAACAAAATGAAAAATAAAATTATTCTTGTTAAAAAGTTAGATAAGTTTATTATTAACTCTTTTGTCGGACCATTTTTTTTAACTTACACTATTGTAGTTTTTATTTTACTTTGTCAATACCTTATTACTTATTTCCAAGACTTGATTGGGAAAAACTTAGGTTTTGAAGTTTATTTTAAGTTGTTTTCTTATTTTGCTTTGAATATGACACCTATGGCATTGCCTTTGGCAATGTTACTTTCTTCCTTAATGACTTTCGGAAATTTGGGTGAACATTTTGAACTCACTGCTATAAAGAGTTCGGGTATTTCATTAATAAGAACCTTAGTACCTATGTTGTTTTTTGCATTTTTTCTTTCCATATTTTCTTTTTTCTTTAATGATATTGCAGTACCTTTTGCCAATTTAAAGGCATATAGTTTGCTTTATGACATTAAACAAAAAAAACCAGCTTTAGATTTTAAAGAAGGTGCTTTTTATAACGGGTTACCGGGTTATAGTATTAAAGTTAATAAAAGATTTCCTGATGGTAAAACATTAAAAGATGTTATGATTTATAATCATACTAAAGGGCTAGGGAATGTTGAAGTTATTTTATCAGACTCAGGTTTCATGTCTATGGTGCATAATGATAAGTATTTGATGTTAGAACTCTATAACGGAACCAATTTTAGTGAAATGACTTCAAACAATAACTTGAATTCAACTGAATTAGTAAGAAATAGATTTACAAAGTGTAATATTTTGTTCAGTTTGGAATCTTTTAATTTACAAAGAACTCAAGAGGAACTATTTACTAGCAATCGAATTATGAGAAATGTTAAAGAACTTAATCATGATTCGGATTCTTTAGAAAAAGAATTTAGAAATGTACAAAGTTCGATTCCTGCAGGAGCAAGAAGTTACTATTCATATATAAATGTATCTGAAGATACTACAAAAATACATTTATCAAATTCGACTTTAACTTCTTTAAATCCTAATGTTCAAGTTTTAGATTCCTCAACTAAGCATCGTGTTTTGGAATTAGCTGCTATTTCTGCTAGAAATGTTAAAAGTTATACATTAGGTTTTGTTGAGAGATTAAAATCTTTAAAAAGAGATAATAATGATTTTAAAATTGAAAAATACAGGAAATATACTCAGGCAGCAGCTTGTTTACTGATGTTTTTTATTGGAGCTCCTTTGGGTTCAATAATTAAAAGAGGGGGATTGGGAGTACCAATAATCGTTTCAATTATTTTTTTTATTTTATTTTATGTAATTTCAATGACAGGTGAAAAAATGGCTAGGGAAGGAGAAATTGACTTAGAATTGGGAATGTGGTCTGGTAATATTTTGCTTTTTCCTGTCGGATTATTTTTTTTAATTCAAGCAAAAAACGATTCTAAATTATTTGATACAGATTTTTTTTATGTTAAGTTTCAGCAATTCACAAATCAATTTCGAAAAAATAAAAAATGACGATTAGTTATTTAGACATTTCTGTTATTATATTTTTCCTATCTATAAGTATGGGCATAGGCTTGTACTATTCCAAGAAGTCAGGTAAAAATATAAAAACATTCTTTTTGGGTGGGCAAAATCTCAATTGGTATTTGGCAGGCCTTTCGATGGTGGCTACAACTTTTGCTGCCGATACGCCTCTTTTGGTAACCGAAATTGTAAGTACCAAAGGAATTTCAGGAAATTGGCTTTGGTGGAGCCAACTTATGGGAGGGATGTTTACTACTTTTTTCTTTGCCAGCTATTGGCGTAGGGCAGGTGTTACTACAGATTTAGAAATCATAGAAATGCGTTACGATGGTACTTTGGCAAAAATTTTGCGAGGTTTTAAAGCCATTTATTTAGGTATTTTTATGAATGCTATCATCATAGCTTGGGTTAATTTGGCCTTAATGGCTTTGCTACAAGTATTTTTTAACCTTAGTTATGAAGAAGCTTTGATGTGGACCGCCTTTTGTATGGTTTTCGTAGCTTTTTATTCGGCTATTTCAGGCTTTATGGGTGTAGTGGTAAGCGATGCAGTTCAGTTTTTTATTGCGATGATAGGCTGCATTGTTTTGGCTTTTTTTGTGGTTAATTCGGCTGAAATAGGTGGAGTTGTAGCGTTAAAACAGAAATTACAAGCTCTGCCTGGCGTTACAGATTTTTGGCCTAATTTTTCAGATACAACAACTTCAAATGGGCTTCCTGTGTTTATCCTTGCGCCAGCTACATTTTTTGCTTTTATTGGTTTGCAGTGGTGGGCATCGTGGTATCCAGGAGCTGAGCCTGGAGGCGGAGGTTATATTGCGCAAAGAATGATGAGCTGTAAAGATGAAAAAAATGCAGTTTTGGCTACTTTTTTCTTTCAAGTTGCACATTATTGCATTCGCCCTTGGCCATGGATAATTGTGGCTCTTTGTAGCATTGTACTTTATCCAGAATTATCGGTTATGGATAAAAAACTAGGTTATGTAATGGCAATGAAAGATTTCTTGCCCAATGGCTTTAGAGGTCTGCTGCTTGCCGCTTTTTTGGCTGCTTATATGAGTACGCTTTCTACCCAGCTCAACTGGGGAAGTAGTTACGTAATCAATGATTTGTATGTGAGGTTCGTCAATCCTGAGGCATCAAACAAAAAGAAGATTTTGTTTTCAAGGCTTAGCATTTGCGTATTGATGTTGGTGGCTTTGTTTATCACTACCCAAATCAAAACTATAGAGTCGGCTTGGCTTTTCCTTATAGAATGTGGGGCAGGAGCTGGGTTAGTGTTAATGTTAAGATGGTATTGGTGGAGAATAAATGTTTGGTCGGAAGTTGTGGCTACTTTAGCTCCATTTATAGGTTACATTTCAGTCGTTTATTTGTTTGATTTGAGCTATCCTTATACATTTTATTTCACAACGGCTTTTACGGTCATTTGCATCTTATCAAGTTGTTACTTGTGTCCGGATACATCACATGAAACACTTGACGCTTTTTACAAAAAAATCAAACCCATTGGCTTTTGGGGGAAATATTCGGAAGGGAAATTTGAAAAGACTAAAAGCAAGTTTTCTATGAATATTTTACTTGTGATTTGTGGTACAATTTTCACTTACAGTACTTTGTTCTTTTTAGGAAAATTGGTTTTATTTTATTTTGAAGAGGCTTTGCTGTCACTTTTTATTGCCATTCTTTCAGGAATTGCACTTAAAATTGCTTTAAATAAAAGCTT
>JAAFJZ010000356.1 GCA_013298205.1 Cytophagales bacterium | reverse complement strand
CCTATTTGGGTGGCATGCGGTAACCTTAAAAGGCTTGAAATCTTTCAAGCTAGAGAAAAACAAAAAATATACTTTAGCAGATATTGGCTGTGGTGGTGGAAATACCTTACTGTATTTGGCAAAATGGGCTAAGAGAAATGGATATCATTTTGATTTTGTAGGTATCGACAAAAAAGCTGATGCAATTGAATTTGCTAAAATAACAACCCAAAAATTCCCAAATATAAACTATGTAGAAAAAGATTTTCAAGTCTATTTTAAAGAAATTAATTGGAAGCCTGATTTTATTGTATCAGCACTTTTCTGCCACCACCTCAATGATGCTGAATTTATATTGTATATCCATGAAGTGCGAAAATATATGAATACAGGATTGATTATTAACGATTTACATAGAAATCCTCTTGCATATTATTCCATAAAATTTTTAACATTATTATTTTCGAAATCTTATTTAGTAAAAAATGATGCCCCATTATCGGTTTTAAGGGGTTTTAGTAAATCGGAATTGAGAAACCTTTTAGAAATCTCAAAACATAAAACCCGCATCCGCTGGGCTTGGGCTTTTAGGTGGTGCATTACGGAAAATAAGCGTGATTTATAAAACTTGTTTAGAAATAAATTCACGTATTTAGCTTTCAAAAATAATTTAACACCAATTAATTCAGATAATTTCTCATTTAAGAACCAATAATGTTTTTTTAAAGAGTACTTAATTTGATATTTGCATGATAAAATTCATTATTCAATCTAGCATTCTTGTTTTTACGGATTCGTAATTTTCTTATTACTTTTTTAAATTTCAAACGATTGAGCTTATGCTTCACATTGATTTTGTCTATATTACTTTTTTCTTTTTCTCAGAATAGAATAGAGAGAAATTTTGAATATTTGTATGACACCAAACATCAAGCTGTTTTTTGCAATCTTTTGTTGCTAGATGCGGGAGATAGCGTGAAAGTGTATGCCAAAATTACTTTGAATAAAAACCGCACAGTCAAATACAAACCTTTATCTACCTATCGTTTTAATTTTTTCTACCAAGTTTACCAAGATTATCAAACCCGAACTCCCATTTTAAGTGACACCTTACGCAATACAAATACCGTTTTTGACCTTAAAAATGGAGAAATACGTTTATCATTTTTTATCCCCAAATTCAAATTATACAATAGCGCAGTGCTATTTTTGGGTGTTGAGGATTTGTATTTAGATGAAGTTACTTTTTTTGATCAAACCCTTTTTTACGAAAACAAAAACCATATTGAAGATTATTCTTTATTCAAAAAAAATAGTCCCAATCCATTTTTCGCCCGATCTATTAGCCAAAAAGACACCTTTCAAATCAGAACTTTAGGCAATCGATTTCAAAAATTGAATGTAAAATTCAGGCGATCAACCTTTTCACCCGCCTTGCCACCTATGTTTAGCCTTACGAATGTAGCTGAAGAGCAAAATCCAGATTCCAGTTTTAGCGTAGTGAGCGATTCGCCCTTGCTTTTCGCAAGTGCTGGTGTTTACACCCTTGATACGCCCAATAAAGACTTTTCATTCGCTATACAGCCTAATTTTTTTCCTTACACACGTAAGCTTGACGACATGAAAGGACCATTGGTTTATATCACCACAGATGATGAATACCGCAATATTCGCTATGGAATCAAACCCAAGAAAAACATAGACCAAATTTGGCTCGGTTTTGGAAGTACGGAAGAAAATGCCAAACGAATCATCAAACTTTTTTACCACCGTGTGCAAGATGCCAATATGTGGTTTTCAGATTTGAAAGAAGGTTGGGCGACTGATAGAGGCATGATTTATATTGTAATGGGCAGTCCGAACAAAGTTTTAAAGTTTTTTGATAGAGAAGAATGGTATTATTATGATAATGATGGCAATGCGCTTACCTTTGTTTTTATAAAAAATGGTACCGATGGCACGGGTAGAGTAAATTACGAACTTTTGCGCTCCTATCAGTATGAAGGAATTTGGTATTTAGCAGTAGAACAATGGAGAAAAGGCCTTATAAAAGAATAGACTCAGATAGAGAAAGAGAAAAAAGTAGCCAAAATATCGTTTATGGCATTCGCCCTGTAGAAGAAGCACTCTTGGCAGGCAAAACTTTAGAGAAGGTTTTAATTCAAACAGGAATTAAAAATCCCTCGATAAACCGATTAATTAGTTTGCTTTCCGAACGGAAATCAGCATTTCAGTTTGTACCCGAAGAAAAGCTCAATCGTACCACAAATGGGCAACACCAAGGTGTAATTGCCTATATTTCTGAAGTCGATTACTCCCAAATAGAAGACATCATTCCCTCCTTATTTGAGCAATCCAAAACACCATTTATCATCGTTTTAGATCGAATTACAGATGTAAGGAACTTTGGCGCAATCGCTCGCTCGGCAGAATGCTTGGGCGTGGATGCGATAGTTGTTCCATCCAGAGGTGGGGCTTTGATAGGGCCAGATGCTATGAAAGTATCGGCAGGAGCCTTAAATCATATTCCCGTTTGCAGAACAGATAATGTAAAGAAAACCTTGCTTTTTTTAAGAGATTCGGGTTTGTATTTGGTAGCTTGTAGTGAAAAATCTGATAAATCGTTAGACAAAATCACACTCAACCAGCCCCTTGCCGTGGTTTTGGGTTCAGAAGAAAATGGGGTTTCAGACGAATATTTGAAGCTATGCGATGAAATTGCTAAAATTAATATCGTTGGCAAAACAGCTTCTTTAAATGTTTCGGTTGCCGGAGGCATTGTGATGTACGAAGTAAGCAAACAAAGAAACTCGTGAACTATTGGCTCATTAAATCAGAACCCGATGTATATAGTTGGGACAAACTAAATGAAGAAAAAATCGGCACTTGGGATGGCGTGAGAAATTACCAAGCCCGCAACAACCTAAAAGCCATGCAAAAAGGCGATAAATTGCTTTTCTACCACAGCAATATCGGCAAAGAAATCGTAGGAATAGCCGAAGTTCACAAAGAATTTTTTCAAGACCCCAACACAGAAAACCCTAACTGGGTAGCCATAGAAGTAATACCTATTGTTAAACTCAAAAAAAGCGTTTCCTTGCTAGAAATCAAAAACGAGGGAAGTCTTTTTCAAATGGTATTGCTAAAAAACAGCCGCCTTTCAGTACAACCTGTTAAGGCAGAAGAGTTTGACAAAGTAGTAGAGATGTCAGAAAGGTGATTTTTTTTAAAATTATCTTATCAAGAATACTAATCATCCTCAAATTATCTTTTTTCGATTATTTTGATAAAATTTTCTTCTTTTGCCCATTTTTTTTTAATAACTTTGTATGTTATTGAAAATCTATAATTTAATTAATTGTTTTTATTCACTCTAATTGTTCCATTGACTCTATTATCAAAATATTATACCCTAGCTTTAACTAGCTTTAAGTGTCTATCTGGGGCTAAAATCAAATAAATATTTCTTTAA
>JAAFJZ010000355.1 GCA_013298205.1 Cytophagales bacterium | reverse complement strand
AAGGCAAAGAGGGCGCACAAGCTGTGTTAGATAATCTAAAAACTGTAAAAGTTCCACAAAGTCTGTCACGAGAAGCAATACTATCGTATCGCGAATTGATAAATAGAGTCTCAGACCCGTCAGGAACACAGGAAGTTAGGGCAAAAATCTTAGATTACATAATTAAACTTAAATAAAATTGATGTATGCTGTTAATATATTTTCAAAATAACTCCTTTAGATTATTCTATACAAGTGAAACTATCGAGGCTAACACCTTGAAAATAAATAACATAGATTTCTTTATTGATTCTAATTCTGAAGAGAATAAAGGATTTACAGGATTCTTTGATTGGCTAAGATTAGATTCATCTACGATTATTGGCATAAGAATATGGTTTTTCGATCATCAAATATACAATCAGTTACTTATGAAATATTCTTACGTAATTCCTAGTTATGAAAATAAATGCATGGAAATTTATTTTATTTTAAATCAAAAATATGCTAGTGATATTAGCGATGACCAAGATTTTACAAATAACTACGTCTATCGCTCTCAAGATAATAATTATATAATTACGTTTGAAACAAATCTATTAGAGGAGGCTGAACTTGACAGCCTAATAAATATTTGTGAAATATTGCCCCTTGAGTCTTTCAAGCCTTTTGTCTGACGCTTATCAAATAAGTTCCAAGGTGGTAGAGTTCAGGATAATGCTGCTGGAAGAAGTGAAAATTTAGTTTTAGACCCAGTTAAAAGCAATTATAGTCGATTTGTAAGTAAGATTCCAGCAAACTCTAAATCAAGTGCCACTTTTGAGTTACTTAAAGATGGAAATTACTTATTCAAGGCTATTTCACCAGGGAAAGTGCCAGGTTCAAATGCAATTTATCAAAAATGGGTTAACCCACAAGGGGAAACTTTTAAAATGTTGAAAACAACATTTGCCCCTGATGGTAGTATTATTCACATTAAACCTAAATAATGTAATATGAGAAACAGGAAAGATATTTTAATTGACTTGATTCGTTTTAGCGGAAACTTACAAGAGTTACAAACTGAGTTATCTCAGTTTTCTTGGGATGTTGAAGGATTTTCTTTGATTGTTAGCAAATTAGAATTTACTAATATTTTAAAAAAATGTATTGAAGATAAAATTTCTTTTGAAGAGTTGGAAAATTGGGCTAACATAATAGAGTGTAGAGATGATTTAGATTTTGAAGATGTAGAAATACAGGAGATAATATTTGAGTTAGCCAGTCCAGAAATCAATGGAGAAATAAGCAAAGAACGATTACGGAAAATTCTAAATGATTTATAAAAGCCGAAACTGATCGAAGGTGTGTCGTGAAGTAACAGACGAGAGTTTGCTACATGTTGTGTAGAAGATGTTAGTAGGTCTATCGCAATCGTTGTGTAAGCGAAGGTTGCAAACCGCTATCATGATGGAAGTTTTCCACTTTCGTTTTCTTAACCCATTTTCAAGTAGCAAAACTAACAAAATACATTTCTAGAGAATCATGGAATATATATTTTCTGCACATATCATAGCACTTTTTTAACTTTTAAAATTACCTTTGCAATATAAAAATATTTGGGAAAATCAAGTTGAAAACTTGATTCATTATAGGTCGAAGTTGGCGCTAACGCTCAAACTTCGACCAGATAAAGGGACATACCAAATGGATAGGCTATCAATATGCAAAAGTTATTAACAAAGGATTTGCTGGATTAGGGATTGCAACATCGTTTGTTGATGTAATTTATAATGGCGCATCTCCACAATCTTTAGTAAAATTTGGTCTAAATTTAAGTATAGGATCATTAAACGCTGTACCTTATGCCGGAAGTGCACTTTCTTTTGGTGCTGGTGTTATGGAAGTATCAGGATGCTTTAATTCGTTTTATGGCCGATTTTCAAATAAACCTTTTTTCAATTATGCTAAGTAAATTCATGTCTAAATCTTTAATTAAGCTTGCTAAAGCTTATAGGTTTTTAAAATCCGAAAATCCGTATACTGGTTCGGTTTTTATGATTGGAATGTTGGTTGCTATGATAATAGGATTTGTATTGTTTTTTTTACTTCTTATTTTGAATAGTTTTAGAAAGCCAAGCGATATTGAATTTGTTCTCATAACAGCAATTATATTGATTTCTTGGATATACTTTGACATTAAAAACAATACTAAAAAACGTATTTTATTTCATTATAGAAATTCTATAAAATAATCTTAAATTTCTTTTGGTGGTGCGGGTGCGGCATTGGGTTTTGGAGTGTATAAAGGGATTGGTGCGGTGGGGAAGGCGATAGCACCTAAAAATAACGAGCGACCTCCTATGGATGCAGTAGTTTGTGAAACTTGTACAATTATCAATTTAGAAGAAGTTCAAGTTGTAGAAAAGGTTTCTATGGCTCTAGTAAACAAAGTTGAAGCTTTTAATAGTGCATTAATGAATGGATTTATGGGCGGGATAAATTTTGCAGGTAGTTTTGCTGGGGGAGCTTATGATTTTGCAAATACTTATCTTGAAATGAGGTCTGGTAACTTAATAGATTCAGACAAATATTTTCATAGTAAGGCAAATTACAAGGCATCTTTAAGAGGAGAAGGTGGTGAATATGTAGCAGAAAAAATTAGTAACATGAGAGAAATTTTTGATCAAAGATGGCCAAAATATGATTCGAAAGGTGCATCAATGGCTGATCAAAAAGCAAATTTATATGGTCGCTCAAGGGGGGCATATATTAGAAAGATTGGTGCTAACCCGAGTTATTCGGAAGCGATTCCAAAGTATAGAAAAAGTTATTTTCCTTCACAGTATTAAATTTAGATTATGAATAGATTAAAATTATTTTTTTTAAGTTTGCTCATTAATCTCTTTTTTGGATGTACTGATATAGTAAAATTTGAAGAGGAAAATTTGCATAACAATGCATGGTTGGAAGTCTTTACGCCTAAAATTCAAACAATTAATGGCACTCATGATTTGGATAACTCAAGATTAACTTTAATTTTAAAATCAAAACTTAAAAGCTCAGACTATTTTAATACAATTGAAAAAAATGCTTTAGATAATGGTTGGTCTTTATCCTTTAAAAAAGACGAATATAGAATTTTTATTAAGGACATGCCTTTTGCAACTGGCTTACCTGACCCGGTAATAGTGAAGATTTGTCAAATAGAATCGAATCTTTATTCAATTGAGGTTTATTGACTAACCCCGTGACAGGTGTCCTCTGAAACTGGTCTAGGTTTAGCCGTAGGCGTAACTTAGACCTATAATGGTAGAAGTTTTCAACTTCCGCTGGTGTGGGTGCGGTAGGCGATAGGAAATGCTATTCATAGACAAGCTCAGATCAATTCTGGAAAACAGCTTATGGCTAGTACAAATAGCAGAGGTGGAGACCCTTCAAAAGGGAATTGGTTTACTAGGTTGATAGAAAGAGTAGATCGTTCCTTCTCGAAA
>JAAFJZ010000354.1 GCA_013298205.1 Cytophagales bacterium | reverse complement strand
TTTGAATCAAGAGATAATGAAATTAATTTTTTTGAAAATGGAGAAATGACATGGAAATGCATGGTTGGAAACCTGAAACGATGGAAGAATGAAGTGCTAACAAAAACAATTCTTATCAAAAATATTAAATATACTGTAAATGTAATTTATCAAAAAGCGTTAGAAAATAATGATCATCAGGTGGTTTTTAGTTGGTTACCCAAAGATGTTTTTTTTGATGAAATTTTAGATCATATTGGCAATATTCCACTTCCTCCTTATCTAAATCGAGCTTTAGAAAAAGAAGACAATCTACGATACCAAACCATTTATGCGCAAAATAAAGGTTCAGTTGCCGCACCGACAGCAGGTTTGCATTTTACTGACAAGGTTTTTGAAAGTTTTTCAAAAAAGAATATTCAAAAACAATATGTTACATTACATGTAGGTGCGGGAACATTTTTACCTGTAAAATCTGAAACTTTAGCTGGACATCAAATGCATGATGAAAGTATAACAATTTCTAAAAAGCTAATTCAAATCCTTTTAAATGGCTCTCAACTTCATATTACTGCAGTCGGGACGACTTCTATGAGGAGCTTAGAAAGTCTTTATTGGTTAGGAAACAAAATATCTAAAGATTCCGAAATCCTTGTTGTAAAACAGTGGGAACCTTATGAAAGTCAAAATCATAAAAGTTTTAATGAAGCCTTAAATTCTGTTCTTGAGTACATTGAATTCAAAAATGAAGAATTTATAAATTTCAGAAGCTATTTATTAATAGGAGAAGGATATCCATTTAAAATAGTAGATAGCATCATAACAAATTTTCATCAACCTCAAAGTACCTTGTTATTACTTGTTGATGCATTTGTGAAAGGAAATTGGAAAAGTATTTACAATCATGCAATTGAAAATGAATACCGTTTTTTAAGCTATGGAGATAGCTCAATACTTTTTAGAGAAAAGAAATAAATAAAAATAAAGAAAAGCGATTACATTTTGTGTAATCGCTAAATAGATTTCTATAGTACTTCAGCTTCTTGAACTTGTCTTCTATAAATGGCTTTGAGTCTTGTAGTTCTAACTCTAATAGAAGGTTTTTCAAAATAAGAACGTTTTCTTAATTCTTTAAGAATACCTATTCTTTCAAATTTTTTCTTGAATTTTTTCAGTGCTTTATCTACTGATTCGTTTTCTTTAATATCAATTATTAACATTGTTCTTTATAATATTTCTGCAAACTTAAATATTTTTTTATATATTATTAAATAATTTGCACTTATTTTTCTTATTTTTTAAAATCTTAGCTGAGTTTTCTGAATTTTTTTAATGCAAACAAAAATCCAAACGATTCACAACCAGACTTAGTCATCTTTTGGTGGTGAATTCTGTGGGCTTGAATGATTTGAGCTAAATAAGTGCCTTCAGAATTAAGCTTCCATTTTATTCTTTTGTGCACAATAATATCGTGAAAAATGGTGTAAAAAATACCATATAAAGTGATTCCAATACCTACAAATTTAAGTGCCTCATAATCAGCATACATAGAACCCAAAATAATCAAAAAAATAGCTGGTAAGGAAAACACAACAGCAAATAAATCATTTTTCTCAAATCGCCCATGTCTAGGTTTGTGATGCGATTCATGCCAAGACCATAAAATTCCGTGCATAATGTATTTATGTGTAAACCAAGCTACTCCTTCCATAGCAAGAAAACTTAAAATTATAATCGAAATATTAACTAGCATAAATACTATTTTTATTCAAAATTGCATTTTTAACATCTTCCATAAGCCACATTGGCGTTGAAGTAGCACCACAAATTCCTATATTTTTCATTCCTTCAAACCAAATCGGATTTAATTCAGCTGCTTTTGAAATGAAATATGTTTTTTCATTATTGGCTTTACATACATTAAACAGTACTTTTCCATTGGATGATTTTGTGCCTGAAACAAAAATAATCACATCATACTTTTGTGAAAATTTGCGTAGATCTTCATCTCGATTAGAAACTTGGCGGCAGATTGTATCGTTTGAGTTTACTTCTATGCCTTTTGATTCTAATATTTGAAGTATTTTATAAAACTCATCTGTACTTTTGGTAGTTTGGCTATATAAAGTTATTTTTTTTGGCATTTTATCCAAATCTAACTCTTCTATTTTTTGAAATATAATTGCCTCATCATTTGTTTGACCTAGAAGTCCGATTACTTCCGCATGTCCATGTTTACCATAAATGAAGATTTTTTCATCTTTATCAAATGAATTTTTTATCCTATTTTGAAGTTTTAAAACTACAGGACAAGATGCATCAATAAGTTCTAAATTGTTATCGAGAGCTATTTTATAGGTAGAAGGCGGCTCACCATGAGCGCGTATGAGAACTTTTTCATCTTTTAAACTCTTTAAAAATGTATTATCTATGATTTTTAAGCCTTTTTTCTCTAATCTTTTTACTTCTTCATCATTGTGTACAATATCACCGAGACAATACAAGTGATTTTGTTGTCCTAATATATCTTCGGCCATTTCAATGGCATATATTACACCAAAACAAAAGCCAGAATTGGGGTCTATCGTAACTTCAAGATTCGGATTCATATCAACTAGCTTATAATTTTGATAAAATCTTGTATTAATTTTATTTCCTGTTCATTACATCTTTTACTCTCTAACAAAAACTTTGCAATTACTAAAATTGTTTTCAAGTCTAGATTTTGTTTTTGATAATTGTTGATTTGGTTAATAATCAACTTCTTATCTGCTTGAATATTTTGACCATAACCCAAAAATGTAGGTAAATAATGCTCAATAGAATACCGTAAAAAACGAAGCTCTATACTTTCTTTATCTTCCAAGATGGCAAGATTCAGCTTTTGGCTCCCTTTTTTTAAGTAATCAAGTTTGAAATATGGATTCCAAGCGTGTTTGGCAAGCAGAGTTTCAAATGCACCTGCAAAACCTTTTTCCAATGGGCTCAATTTGGGCGTTTCTTTTAATATAGAAACCCATTTTCTGGTTAATGTCTCATCTTCTACAGATTTTGTAAAAGCAATTCGCATTTCATTTATATCGATTGCAAAACCAATGAACGGAAAGCTTGATAAAAACACAAATAAAACTAGTTTTTTTAACACCATTAAATAAGTTTGAGTTTAAAAATAAAATAAGAACGAAGTAACAAAATCATTTTATTAAAATTGGGAACACGAATTCTATTTTCAAGTATTTCAATTGGATTGAGTTTTTTTATTTTTTTGAATAATGCAAGGTAATAAATATAAGCCACATAAACACCAAGTTTGGAGCCATTGGGTAATTTTTTTATTCCGATTAGCGCGTGAGAAAAATCTTTTTTAATGTCTTCTTCAATTTGACTTTTGGCTTCTTGGTTAAATTTATCAAACTTTACATCTGGAAAATATACTCTTCCTCTTTCGTTATAATCACTTTTTATATCTCTCAAAAAATTAACTTTT
>JAAFJZ010000353.1 GCA_013298205.1 Cytophagales bacterium | reverse complement strand
GAAATTGTTTTAGGCTCATTGCTTTTACTTTGGGCTAGCGATTCTGGAGCCTATTTTGTAGGTAAAACACTTGGCAAGCATAAATTATTTTTGAGAATTTCACCAGGCAAAACTTGGGAAGGCACAATAGGAGGGGGCTTGATATCTCTTGCTGCTGCCTATGGTTTGTCATTTATTTTTCCGAGTTTAGTTCCTTGGAAATGGATGGTAATTAGTGCTATAATTGTTATTTTCGGTACCTATGGAGATTTAGTAGAATCTAGTTTTAAAAGAAGTTTAGCCATCAAGGATTCTGGTTTAGCTATTCCTGGTCATGGTGGTTTTTTGGATCGATTTGATGGCTGGTTGCTTTCTATGCCATTTATTGTTATGTTTTTAGAAATATTATAAACACAAAAATTGGGTTTGCTTTTCAATAATTAAAATATTGTTTTTTAATTCATTAAGTATGTACAAGACGATAAAAGTAAATTTAAAGTAATTGTTAATTTATTAAATACAAATTTTGAAGTTTTAAATTGAAGCTATTTAAGTTAAAATCTGAAAAATCTTGGTTTTTGCAATTTGTTTGAAGTTTAGTTTTTAAGGCTTCATTATTTAAAATTGCCATGATAGCATCAAAAATTTGGTCTTCATTTTTGTAATCAACTACAATTGCGTTATGACCATTTTTAATTAAATTTGAAGCGATTCCTGATATAGTAAATACACTTGGAATTTGACACAATAAGGCTTCAATATAAGTTTGTCCGAACGCTTCTGAATCAAACGAATCGGGTACATGAACGTAGCAATCAAATAATCTATAAACTTCTGATAAGTTCGTTTCAAAATCAACTTTAATATAATTTTTGGTTGGAAGTTCTTTTAATAGTGCTTCAATTTGATTTTGATAATCACCTTTTGAATTAAAAAGCATTAATTTTGCTTCAGGGAAAAAATGTATTAATTTTTTAAACGCTGGAATGATAAATTGAATCCCTTTATATTCAGTAAATCGAGCTACAACACCGATTACAGGAAATTGATTATTAAAATTATACTTTTCTCTTAGAGTTTTAAGAATATTTTCATTGTAATTTTTAAAATAATTGATGTCAAACCCATGATATATCAACTCGATTTTCTTGTTAGAAACTCCTTCTTTTTGAATTAAAATATTTTTAACAGGATTGGAAATTGCAACTATTTTAGTTGCAATTTTATTACACCATTTGTCTAAGTATATCCCCTTTTTGCTAAATCTAAAATTAAAATCTGAATGATGTCGAGTGTAAATCCTTTTGGGTACTAAAGCCAATAAAGCAGAAGTTAAGCCTATTAAGTTAGCTTTAAGTAAGTGGCAATGAATGACTTCGATTTTGTTTTTCTTTAAAATAAATAACAATCTAAAAATTAAATTGAAATAGGAAAAGTTAGATTTGAAACTCAGATGGTAGGTTTTTAAGTTCATTTTTTTTGCAAACTCCACCATTGCAGAATCAGGGTTGGAATTTATAAGCACCAATATCAAATTAAACTTTGTAAAATTTAATTGTTCTATCATCCACTCAAAGGGTAAAGATTTTTGAATATCAGAAAAGCAAAAGCAAATATTAATTTTATCCTTTATATCCGAATCCATGATTGTGGTATTAAATCATTAGTATTCATATTTGAATCTGTAAACCATTGATTGGGTGCGATTACAATTTTTTTTTGATATTCGCTTAAGTAAGCAGCCCACCAAGAAAAGCTACTATTCGAGATTATAAAATGTTTACATTTACTCATCAAATAAAAATCATTTACTAAAACGGTTTCATTTGGTTTGCTTACAAAGTAGTGCTTATGAGCGATTTTGAAGTTGTGAATGCACCATTCTATATCATCAGAAAAAATAAAAATCTCAATATTAGAAATTTTTTTATACATCATTTCTATTGCTTTATTATAAAAATCTATTCCAAAAGTCCTATGTAAAGATTTTAAAATAAAATCACCTCTTCTTACATGAATTGCTATTGAGTTTGAATTTATTATTTGTTCTTTTATTGATTTTGATTCTATTGAAAATGACAAATTGTTTAAGAATTTAAACTCTTTTTTAATTATTTGGCTGAAGCTTTCAAAATATTTAGGGCTTTGCCAATAACCTTCCAAATAAATTGGAGCTTTTAATGAAAGATTTTCATTAGAAAAATGATAAAATGGCTCAACAAAATAGGTATTCTTTTTGCCAATTAATCTATTTGTGATTTTGTCAATAATTGGGTTTTTAAACCTTTTTTTTAATTCATTAACCTCTTTTTCAGTTGCAAAATTTACTTTTAATTCGAAAATATCAAGTTCATAATTTCTAAAAGCAAAACTAGTTTCTTTAATTGAACGATCTAATAATAGACTTAAGTCTAGTTTCAATTCAGTACAATTAATAGTAGACAAGGTTTTTCCAAATGCATATTGAAACATTTGATTTCCCAATCCACCATTAAGTTGTACGATTATCATTTAATTTTTCTAGATGCAAATTAAAATATTTTAGTCGGAAAATCTACATTAATATCTTGTTCGCCATCACTTGGGCTGTTTGTTTTTTTGCTATCTGCACCAAAATGTCTTAAATTAATATTAAATATACCTTTTCCTGTTACTGTTCCTACTATTAAATTAAATTTCAAACCCAATTCCTGTGGAGGTACTTGTGTATCAAAATCGATTATTTTTACATTTATGTTAGAACCTGAGGCGGTATTGGAAGATAAATATTTGTAGTGAAATTGATGTTCATTGGCTTTTTGTTTGATTTCTTTTGAAATCGTATCGGGCTTTGTTTGAGTATCATTAAAAATAGAAATCACAGCAGAATAACTTGAGCCAGCTTTTAATTTTAAACTATCGGTAGTGGGAGGAGCGCCTTTCCCTTCGCCTTCTGGATCATTAAACTTTGCAAATATTTTATCGCTGGGATTTGAGATATTAATAAGTTGTAATTCTAAACGAGTCATAACTTCCTGATCCCCAGCTCCAGGATTTACAGGCTTAGGGTCGTTTTTATTTTCTTTGCAGCTAAAAAAAGTAAGTACAGCTATCGTAATGATAGCACTGAATTTGATTTTCATAATAGTTTGTTTTAAGTTGAATTCAAAACTAAATTAAATGCAACAATGTTGCAACAAATATATATAAAAATTAAAAAATTATTTTTTTTGAGCAAATAGCCAAGGTAAAAAATCTGGTTCAAAATAAGCAAAATCCCAAGCATTATGACCCACTTCTGGATAACTTGTGAATTTGGGTTTTGCACCCATTTTTTCTAATTTTAATTTTATATTTTCAGCCCATACCATGGGGACAGTTATATCTTTTGCTCCATGAAAAAACCATACTGGAATTTTCGTATAAGATTTTACTTGGTTTGTATCTCCCCATCCACAAACAGGAGCAGCAGCAGCAAACCACTTTGGTTTTCTAGCTATTAAATCTAAAGTTCCAGC
>JAAFJZ010000352.1 GCA_013298205.1 Cytophagales bacterium | reverse complement strand
CGTGTGCTCTTCCGATCTAAAGATTCAATTTCAGATTGCAAGCCTATCGTAGAAGAATCTTTTTTGATAAGTCCTGCGGAATATTGGGCTTTTACACCCAACAAAAAGGCAAATATGAATTTGTTTCCAAAGAGTAAAGAGGCTAACTATTTAGAAATAAAAACTTTACCTTCTTTGCCAGACGATGAAGGAAGTATTGTAATTTGTGATGCGCAAAAAAACATTATAGATGCGTTTGTGTATAGTGATAAAATGCATCTGTCTTTTTTGAAAAAAACAGAAGGCGTAAGTTTAGAAAGAATTAATCTAGAATGGGAGACACAAAATAGCAACAATTGGCAATCTGCATCACAAAATTCGGGTTGGGCTACGCCAACTTTACCTAATTCGCAATCTAAAAATACCACATCAAATGGTACATTTTCTCTCGAGCCTTTGGCGATTACGCCCAATGGAGATGGGAATGCGGATTTTACGATTTTATCCTATTCGGTAGCCAAAGCTGGTTTGGTAGCCAATATAAAGCTTTATGACCTTTCGGCAAATGAAATTTATGTTTTGGCTAAGCAAGTTAGCCTTTCTAGGCAAGGAGAATTCAAATGGGACGGCTCAGATTTTCTTGGAAATAAAGCAAGAAATGGTATTTATCTTGTTCATATAGAGCTTTTTGGACAAAATGGTGAACTGGAAAAATATGTTTTAAAAGTAGGTGTTACAGAATAATATCTATTTGATTTTTAATATTTAAAATGATATGAAAACTGTTTTTAGCAAAAATAATACGAAATGGTTTTTGATTTTCATTGCAATTTTTTTTGTAAAACTATCTTTTTCAATGTTTTATGGATTATATTTTTTAGAGTATTTAAAGTATGGGGATACTTATTTTTATTATGAACTGGCTTTAGAAAAACATCATTTGATGCAAATTGATTTTTCTCATTACATAAGCCAATCGGTTTTAGATTATCAAAATAAAAAATTTGGCTTTACTGTACTTTTATTTTCAGATATAGTAACATTTTTAATGATTATTTTTTCGAGCAATTATTGGTTTTTATCTGCTGGATTTGCTTTAATCAGTTCTTTTTGTGTATATTTATTAATTAAAAAAGTGAATTTTCTTTTTAATATTCAATTATACTGGCTTATTTTTATTTTTGCTTTTTTGCCTAATAATATTTTCTGGTGTAGTGGATTAGCTAAAGAAACCCTGATTTACAGCACCTTATGTCTAGTAATTTTGTTTTATCTTAATCTTAAAAATGAGCCTATTTCATTCAAATTAAGTTTTATTTTAAACTTATTGGGGTTGATTTTGATGGTTTTGTTTTTTTATTTATTTCGCCATTTTTGGTGTATTTTATTAATTGGTTTTTTCTCAATTTGTTTTATTGCAAATCAGATTTCAAAACAGGTTCAAAAAGAATCTATATGGTTTAAAATATTGATTTTATCATCCATTTTTACAATAATTGTAGAATGCTTTTTGCCCCAATATGGCTCACAATACCTTGTAGACTGGATAGAAGGTACATATTTCAAAGCTCTTTCCGCTTGTAATAATGCTAGTTTTATTGATATTTTAATTCAACCCAAAAGTTTGAAACAAGACATAATCCTTAATTTACCTAAAGCCTTGTATGAAGGTATGTTTGGGTTTGGCTTATTTTCATTTCCAATTTTAACTTTATCTCAGAAATTATCTATTATTACCAATAGTTTTCTATTTATACTGGTTTTTTGGGGGATAATAAAAAATAAGAATTGGGAATTCTGGCAAATTTGTGTTATTTCTTATGTATTAACTTGTATTGCATTTACGGCTATTTCCATTCCAAATTATGGAGCTATCGAAAGGTACAAATCTACTTTAATTCCTATTTTATTGTTTAGCTTATTCGTAAAAAAATTTAAACAAGCTAAAACATAGTATTAGAGCACAAATTAGCCAAATGTTTGCTAAAACACATAATTTTAGCTTATATTTGTAATTGTTAATGAACATCCAGAAATTTATATTTATAGTTTTATTTTTTTTAGGTGCTTCTTGTGCACCGCCAGTTTGTCCAATAGAAAGTTGTGGCATTAGGCAAATACACACCCATGATGGAAAAGATTTTAGATGGGTACCTACTTGGAAGCTTTGGAAAAGTCAGAATAACAAAACGGCAGAAAGAATATCGGCTAGAAATTACGATCCTAAAGATTATCAACCCAAAAAAGAGAAGCCAGAAGTAAAAAAACCTGGTAGTTGTTACAAAAAATAAATAAGATTAATCATTGAAAATGGAAAAAAACGAAGGTAATATTATCCCAATTAATATTGAAGATGAAATGAGAAATGCTTACATAGATTATTCTATGTCAGTAATTGTTTCTCGTGCTTTGCCAGATGTAAGAGACGGATTGAAGCCTGTGCATAGAAGAGTACTTTTTGCTATGTATGAATTGGGTTTGAATTGGAATAAACCTTATAAAAAATCGGCAAGGGTAGTGGGAGAGGTTTTGGGTAAATATCATCCGCATGGTGATTTGTCAGTTTATGATGCTACCGTTAGGATGGCACAACCTTGGTCTTTGAGATATACTTTGGTAGATGGTCAAGGGAACTTTGGGTCTGTAGATGGCGATTCACCAGCGGCTATGCGTTACACAGAGGTGCGCTTAAAAAGAATTGCTGAAGAAATGTTGATGGATATCAACAAAAATACGGTTGATTTTCAACCCAATTTTGATGATTCATTAGAGGAGCCTACTGTTTTACCTGGAAAAATCCCTAATTTGATTGTAAACGGGAGTTCTGGTATTGCGGTGGGTATGGCTACGAATATGGCTCCACACAACTTGACAGAAACATTAAATGCGACTATCGCTTTTATAGAAAATCCTGATATTACGATTGCCGAATTAAGTCAGCATATTTTAGGGCCAGATTTTCCTACTGGTGCTACAATTTACGGTACAAGCGGCTTGCGTCAGGCTATGGAAACGGGAAGAGGAAGAATTGTAATTCGCTCAGATTCTCGTTTTGAAACTTCAAAAACGGGCAAGGAACAAATCGTTTTTGATGCCATTCCTTATCAAGTAAATAAAGCAGCTATGATTGAAAAAATCGCAGCTTTAATTAATGAGAAAAAAATCGAAGGCATTTCTGATTTAAGAGACGAATCGGATAGAGAAGGTACGCGTGTAGTTTTTGATTTAAAAAGAGATGCAGTAGCGGGTGTGGTTTTGAATAATTTATACAAATACACCCAATTACAATCTTCTTTTAGTATCAATAATGTTGTTTTGGTAAAGGGAAGGCCCCTCATACTCAACATAAAAGATATGATTTTCTACTTTGTAGAACATAGACATGAAGTTGTAGTAAGAAGAACCCAGTTTGAGCTCGAGGAAGCCGAAAAAAGAGCGCATCTCTTGGAAGGTTACATGAAAATTCTGGGTAAAAACGATAAAGGGGAAAATAACATAGATGAAG
>JAAFJZ010000351.1:1280-3485 GCA_013298205.1 Cytophagales bacterium | reverse complement strand
CTTGGTAAATTCGTGTTTTGTTTGTTAAGCCAAGTATTCTAATGGCTTCTAAAATTCTTAATGTTCCGATACCATCAGCATTTGCTGTGTACTCTGGTTCATCAAAACTTACTTTTACATGAGACATTGCACCAAGATTATATATTTCGTCTGGTTGAACTTCTTGAATGATTCTAATTAAATTGGTTGAATCAGTTAAATCCCCATAAAAAAGTTTAAATCTTACATTGTCTTCATACTTGTCTTGATAGAGATGGTCGATTCTAGAAGTATTAAAAAGTGAGGATCTTCTTTTTATTCCATATACTAAATATCCTTTTTCAAGCAATAATTCTGCCAAATACGCTCCATCTTGACCTGTAATACCAGTTATAAGTGCTTTTTTCATTAAATTGTTTATTTGAAACGAGTAATAAAAATTGAATTTATGCAAATTAAATAAAAATTCTGCTTCTTATATTCATTCTTTAAAGTTTTGTTTGATTTATTCTATTAACTATTTTAATAAATTATTATTTAACTTTACCTAAAATTTTATATCCGGCAATGCAATTAACTTATAACATTATTCAAAAAAACAAACTGTTTTATTCACTTTTTATTATTTATATAATTGTTGGAACATATATTTTATTTACAACAGAAAAGGTTTTTTTTGTTTTGCTTCTAAATCAATATTATTCTCCGTCTTTAAATTTGTTTTTTTCTTATTCAACTCATTTGGGAGATGGCTTTTTTTTCTTGGCTTGTACAATATTATTTATCCTTTTTAACTACTATAGAGCTTTGGTTCTTTTGTCTGCTTATGCTTTTACTTCTTTGATAGTACAATTTTTAAAAAGAGTTATTTTTTATGATGTTGTTAGACCCAAGTTGTATTTTGAGTCTATAAATATTCCTTTACAATTTGTTGATGGAATTTATATTAATATGTCAAATTCATTTCCTTCTGGTCATACTGCTAGTGCGTTTACTTTGGCTATGTTATTAAGTTATTTTTTCAAAAATAAAATTTTATCTTTTTGCTTTTTTTTCTCTGCTTTAATCGTGGGGATTTCAAGAATTTATTTGGCTCAACACTTTTTTGTTGATACATTTTTTGGAGCTATTATTGGTGTTATATTTGGAACAATGGTATTGATTTTTTTTGAAAAAAAATATATTAAATCAACGCTTTTACAAAAAGGATTATTGAAAAAAGATTAAATAATTTATTTCTTTTTTCTTTCCCAATTTTTAATTTTTTGGTCTAGAATCTCAAATACGTGTGAGTAAACCATAAAAAAGTATATTAAAATAATTATTTTAAAAAAACCTCTTCTTACAGTAAGTTGAATTTCAAACTTACTAAAAGTGAGTTCTAGCATAAAAAAAACAATATAGATATTCGCTATCCAAATTAAAATAACAGTAGCTTCTTTTGTTTTTGTTAATGCTAGGTATAAAATTAAAAACCCTGCAAAAATATAAATAGCATATGCCCAATAAACATCTTCAAAAATAACCTTTGAGTTAATTTCATTAAAAATAGCTTTTAAATTTGAAAAACTAAAGTTAGGTATCATTAATTCACTAGTTGCACTTGGAGCGTTTGGAAAATAAAATTTAAAAAAAATTAAATTCCATAATGAAAAACATGTTACGGGGAAAATGGAATATATGCTCATTAGTTTTGAAGCTTTCAAATCAAAAAGTTTTTCTTTGTTTCGCATACTTATGTACATAATAACCAGTAAACCGGGTAAAAAGAAAATACTTTCACTTCTCGACCAGCATGTAGCTCCAAAGAAAAATGATGATAGATACAAAGTATTAATTTGTTTTTCTCTTATGAAGGAGATATAAAGTAAAACAGAAATTCCAAAAAATACTGCGTTACTGAAATCTGTTTGTAATAAAAATGTATAGGCGTAAAACTCGGGAGTTGCCACTAAAAAGATTAATCCAATTGAAACTAAAATAGGATGTACTTTTTTTCCTATTTCATAATAAGCATAAACAATAAAACAAAAGAATAGGATAGAAAGCCAAAATTGCCCAAAATCACTTCCTGCCATTCGATAAATCATTTGCATAAAACTAGTAAAAGGAGCATAATATGCTTGAGTACTCAAATATGATATGAGCCTAGTATCAAATATAGAACATATCATTGTTTTGTCTTTTACAGCAAATTTTGCAAATAAATCAATTCCGTTTATGGCA
>JAAFJZ010000351.1:0-1270 GCA_013298205.1 Cytophagales bacterium | reverse complement strand
TAGCTGCACGCCAAGCACTTATAAAAAATACATAAGCAAAAACTCCAAAAAACACCAAATCATAAATTTTGAAATTTTCTTTTCTATGTTTCCATAGAGTTTTCATTTCAGTAATTGATTCTTTAAATTTCCAGTTGGCTAATATTGTAGCGATTAAAAGTAAAATTATAAATACCAACCATTCTAAACTTAAATTAAAAAAACCGATTAAATACACTATAAATGTAGAAGTTACCATGCCTACAAGCATAGATAGAGAAATGGTTTGAAGAAATTGATTTTTGTATTTAATAAGATTTAATAAACCAAACCCCAAAAACAATTGTAAAAATAGAGTTATAAATATATTCATTAAATTTGTTTTTTATAGGGTAAAAAAGCTTCAATTACTTTGGCTCTACTTGAAGAATCTGTCATTTCTTGAATAAAAAATCCTGAAATAGTATTGTACATAAATGTTTTGTTAGCTTTTAAAAACATGGAGTCTTCAATAGTGATAGTTAAAATTTTAGATTCTGCCATATAACAAAACCATCTTTTATCTAACCATTGTGTAGGAGCTTGTTCACCAAGCACATCTTTTAAATATTGTGCAGGTGGAAATAAAAATATGTCTTTTTGAGGATTTATATTTTTTTGAATAAATTTTGGAATTTCATATTCCATACCGTGCCTATTCACCCACTTTTCTTCTGCTTTTATGTTTTTTTTCCTAGATTTATATTCTAAGTAGTAAGACCCTAATCTATTTTTCCACCATATTTCAAGAATTGGTAATGAAAATATGAGTTTTATAATTATTATTAAGGCTAAAGAAAGTAAAATTTGTTTGAAAAAAGTATTCATTTTTTGAGTTTAATCTATTTTGGATGATCTCGACTTTTTTACAAATATACAAGAGAAAAATAATTAGACAAATTTCATATAATTGTATTGTTACACACGAATTAAATACAAAATAACTAATGCTTCAAATCTTCTTGCGCTCTTAAATCGAAGGTTTGAAAAACAAAAAGCCTAATAGCATGCGTATCAACATATTGATTGCCAGAGGCTTGTTGTTGAAAAACATTCATATAACCTAACTGTGCGTTGAGGTGTTTGGTAAATTGGTAACCAAAACCTACAAAAAAACGGTTATTGTCAAAATAATTGTAAACAATTTCTTTACCAAAATTGATGAAAATTTCATCTGAAATGGTGAAAAACGGAGTTTTGGCTTCCATTTTTTTACCTTTTAGTGGAATAAACAATGCAAGATTATAACGTA
>JAAFJZ010000350.1 GCA_013298205.1 Cytophagales bacterium | reverse complement strand
AAGAATAAGCAATGTTAAAGTTTTTAAAAAAATCAATTTTCTTTAAAGTCCTTACTTCTTTAAATGGAGATTGCCTGTTCATGTTAAAGGCAATATTAGGCAAATTGTAGGTTTCTTGCCTGGTTAAAGTATTTTGAGTCTGACTTAAAACAACACTCATATTAAATGGTGTGCCTACAAATGTTTTAGAGTAATTTACATTGGATTGAAAACTTGAAGAAAGTAAGTTTTGAGGATTTACTGCATTATTTCTGTTAAAACCAGAACTTCCCATGCTCACACTTGCACTTAAGGAAGAAGATTTTCCTTTAGAGTCAGGAGTATGAGACCAATTAAACCAAAAATCTTCAGTTAACCTTCTTTGTGATGAGTTAGGAATTTCATTGCTTTTAACATTAAAAGTAAAAGAAGCATTTCCTTGGAAACCATATTTTTTCTTGTAGTTAACGATTCCTTGACCTCCGCCACCACCTAGTGTATAGATTGAGCCTAAAAGTTTTAAATTAATATATTCATTCATTGCCCAAAAATAGCCACCATTTTGAAAGAAAAACCCCCTATCTCTTGATTCCCCATATACTGGCATTACAAAACCAGATCCTCGTTTTTTAGGTACTGGAAAGTAGCCAAACAAAAAACCAATAGGTAAAGGAATATCAGCGATTACAACATTAAACGGACCAGAAATGATTCTTTTTTGAGGTATAACCTTGATTTTGTGTGCATTAAAATAAAAATGAGGATGCGCCAAATCGCAAGTGGTATATTTGGCAGAATTGATATACATATTATTTTCAACATCTTTTTTTACTCTGTCTCCATGAATATATCCTTCACCTTCTTTGGTAACTACTGTATTAATTACACCTCTTTTGGTTTTAAAATTGTACTTCATTCGTTTGGCAGAGTAGCTCTTAGCTCCCTGTGAAAACTCTGGAGTACCTTTCCATTTGCCTGTAGTGGTATCTTTCACGCCACGAGCATCTAAAGTGTTTTCTTTCCAATTAATTTCTACTTGCTCTGAAGCAATTGTAAGGTCTGTATATTTTATTTTTGATTTGCCATACATTTGCACTTTTTTGGTTTTCATATCAAAAAGCATTGAATCTTCGGCTTGATAAAAAACTGTCCCTTGCAGGCTAGATTCTTTTTTTTTATTTGCTACCAAAGAGTCTTTACTTAATGTTTTAGTTGTAGAATCTGTTTTACTCGATTTGTTTTTAGATTCATTTGGTTTTTTTTGAGCAATAGAATCTAAGCCTAAACAGGAAAAAAGAAGAATTAAAATAAATATTTTTGCTAAAGTGCTAATTTTTAAGTAGTTTTATTTTTTAAAAAAAAATTTTTTCGCAAAATTTGTGAAAAATTTGCTCTTTATCGCATAAACAACAAACATAATTGAAAAATTTTATACTTGTTTTTTTATTTTGTTCTCTAATAATACTTTCAGGTACTAACACGGCATTTAAACCCTCTTCTTACAAAGTAAAGAAAATTGTAATCGATGCGGGTCATGGCGGTAAAGATCCAGGATGTTTGGGCAAAAGCAATCGAGAAGCATTAATCGCACTTGATGTAGCATTAGAGCTAGGGCAATTAATTAACTCTCAACTTCCTGAGGTAAAAGTTCTTTACACCCGCAAATCCAATACATTCGTAGATTTGCATGAAAGAGCAGCCATTGCAAACCGCAACAATGCAGATTTATTTATTTCCATTCATTGCAATTCTGGTAACCCTTCTACTTTCGGTTCAGAAACATATACAATGGGTTTGCATAGTTCTGAGGGAAATTTAGATGTTGCAAAAAGAGAAAATTCCGTAATCTTACAAGAAGATAATTATCAAAAAAAATATGAAGGATTTGATCCTGGTTCGCCTATGGCTCATATTATGCTTGCTAATTTTCAAACAGCATTCATGGAAAATAGCTTAAGATTTGCTGATAAAGTAGAAACTAAGTTTAAAAATGGATTAAAAAGAAAAAGTAGAGGTGTAAAACAAGCTGGATTTTTAGTTTTATGGAAAACTTCAATGCCCAGTGCTTTAATAGAAATTGGATATTTGACAAACGTATCTGATGAGAAATTTCTTTCAGAAAAACCTACACAAAAAGAAATTGCAAATGGAATTTTTTTAGCCTTTACTGAGTATAAAAAAGAAATTGAGGCTACTCCTTAAATTAATTTTTTTCAACATTTTTGTACTAAATAAAAAAACTAAATCATTTTAAGATAATTCCATTTTCAAATTCTCGTACCACTCCGAACCAAATTTCCTAATAAGTGGTTTTTCTAAAAATTGATATACTTTAACCTTATTTTTGGAACCCAACTCACAAGCTGAAGAGCAAATAGACCATCGGTCGTAATTTAAAATAGTCGATTCGCCAAAATTTTGAGCTCTTATGGGATATAAATGACAAGAAATAGGTTTTTGAAAATCCGTTTTCCCTTCTAAAAAGGCTTTTTCAATAGCGCAATGTAATTTTTTTTGTTCATCATAAAAAGCAAAAACACATTCTCTATTATCTATAGTAGTGGTTACAAAATCACCATCGCTATCTTTTTCAAAAGTTCCTTTTTGGGCTACTGTTTCTTTGCCCTTTTCACTCATGTAAGGCAAAACCAAAGGTAAAATATCTTCTAAAATTTGGATTTCTTTATGCTCTAATGGTGCTCCTGAATCACCTTCCACACAACAAGCACCTTTGCATTTCTCAATATTACAAATAAAGAATTGATCTATAATATCATCTGAAAGCAATACATTATCTATCTGTACCACTTAAATTTTACAGTTTTTTGACATTAATTAGTTTGCCATTGGTAACCGTAAAAGTTGAGCCAACAAAGTTAAAACTGCCATTTAAAACTTGATTATCAAAACTTGTTATAGTAATTGATCCACTTGTAGCAGATGTTACTCCACTCTTAGCTGTTTGGTAAATATTTGAACCCAAAGCATAAGTTCCTTTACCATCTAAGCTATAAGAAATACCAGTTAATGAAGATAAAGCGATATTTGTGTAACTAAAAGTAAGGGTAATTGGATTAGAATTAACTGAGGTGATAACTAGTTGGTTGTAGCTGATTCCGCTCAAAGTTTGTGTATTGATAATATAAGTAGCAGGTGCGCTATATGGAGTCCCATTAAAGTCGGCTGTTAATGAATTGGGGATTATCGTTGGAACTGGATTTTCTTGGGTGCAACTATTTATGATTAAAAATAAGGTTGGCAAAATTGCACATAGAACAAGGTTTCTAGTTACTTTATATATTTTCATGTTTAATTTTTTTATGTTAACAACGCAAAGTTAATTATTTAAATTCTTTTATATCTTAATTTGAATTGTATTTTTAAGTAATTTTAATTGTTTAGATTTTAATAAAAATTACTATTTAATTTTTTTATCAATTATAACACTGTCATTTTGGCATCTTAATAGCCAAGGCACATTATTTGTAGGATTCATTTCAAACAAAAT